>DATKMQ010000167.1 GCA_035541755.1 Syntrophorhabdaceae bacterium | reverse complement strand
GCCGATTAAGATAGGGGTGTGCGTGGGGGCCAGATGCTAATTGTTCTATTTCTTTGGACGTTTTACCTTTCATCATTTCTTTAAGCCTCTGCGCTGTGCTGTACTTCTTTCCATCCAATATGTAGGTACGTGAAAAATTCTCTAAATGATTATCGTTGGGATTTTTCTTTGCTTGAAATGGACTCACCTTATAACGCTTCAAATCACTCCCATGCAACCTTCGTATGCAATATTCAATCGTGTGTTTCTGCTTCTCCTTATCCACAGGTTTTTTATTCATAGAAAGATCAGTCTCTTCAGCCTGCATGATAAGCTTTTGTAGAAATTTAGGCCATTCCTCAAAGTTCCTTTTTTGCCAGTACGAAAAATATTCACTCAAAAGACCTGACTCTCTTTTTAGCGTATCTATAAAGCGTCTTCTCTTGCCAGGATACTCTTCAGAAATTGCATTTATAATTACCGTTTCAAATTGTTCTGCGAATTGTTCAGGATAGGCTGAAACAAATTCCTGCAATCGCGGCCATTCCTTTTCGTGTACCTCCATGTAAAGACTTATGGGTTCATCTTTAACTACGATGAAACGCTTTTCTTTTTGAAGTAATGCCACCTTAAAGGGGATAAGCATACCCCTAACTTTCATTTGTTTCTTTCTTGTTGGCCCTGAAATTTTACCGGGTACAATCCGAGATATTTTGGCTTTGTCAATTTTCATATCCGTTTCCTTTTTAATTTCTCGATACGAGAACGCATCTTCGTCCTTGTTTATCCGTCCGGTTCTGCCTCGCTTATTCTTTGCTCTTGCATAGAATCTTATGAAGTGTCTCAGCGTTTGATCCTGCGCTGATAGAACCCCAAGCACTCTCATGGGATTCGTTGGTCGCCATTCCATCTTTGTCGTATTGAATTATTGAGAGGATTCTAATAGCTTTTTCTCTGCAATTTATTTCGAACAAGATTTTCATTCTTGGCTTACTATCGGCGTCATTGGCTGTTTCTTCCCAGGCAATCACGTCGATGAAAGTCTCGTGGTTTGTATAGTTCTTTGCCTCGATTACAAAATACGGTGGCTGATACCCCTTGGCCAGCTTCTTCGCTGCTTTGTCTATGACTTCTTTCTTGCCTTCTATCCGGTGAAACTCGGAAAGGTTGGTGAACATTGTCGTCCACACCTTGATATTCTGGTTAGATAAACGTTCTATGCCTTCGGCATCGTAAAATCCTATCCCAAACTCGTCTTTTAAATGAGGCGCGCCTCCAAAGAATTTCCAATCCGTTGCATGTGCTTCTAAGTCACCAAATCCCGTGACTAAGAACACGGCTATCAACAAAGCAACTCTTCCCATTCCTAACCCCCTTGCGAGTTTCACTCTTCCATATAGGGCTTAATCATCTTATCCCATTCCGAAACTGAGTGGCACTCTATGTCTGATACGAGGCAGATAGTCTTATTGCCTTTCATAACAAATAAAGACAGGTCCTTAGGGTTTGTTCTATCAGCCCTAAAGATGCAATGCCCATACACTTTATTGTTTTCGTTAATATCCAAGAGGTCTTTATTGACCAAAGTAAAATCATTCTCGTCTTTTGACAAATAAATGATTTCCTGCAAGACGAGGCATTTGTTTAGTTTTCTATTATAATGATTTGTGTAATAAATAATCGTTGAAGACCCATCATCATTCTTAGCTACTGATTGCTCACCCCAAGTGTTTCGATACCACTCGATGGAACTTTTGTGACATCGTTCTTGTAATCCATATTCTTCCGTTTTCGATGCTGCGTGTGCCATGGAGAAGAAAATAAGAACCATCAATAGTACTCCTAGTCCCTTCATCCTCCACCTCCGCGAAGGTTGTCTACTTGACAGATATTCTATATCTGACCCTATGCAAAACAATACCGCTGCTACAATTTCCTCCCCATAACAATTACTAACGTGAACCACCTCCATGCAAACAATCAATATTTCTTATTAGTAACAAACTCATTGATCCATTTTTGCGAACCATCAACGTCCGGCTTCTAAAGTTGTATTGCTGGCTTAGGGACTCTTGGTAATGCAATACCGAAAATAGCCGCGATTATACCCACGACAAGGGAACCAAGAATAAGCAAGATGATAAACGCCGGAATAGCGGCAATCGCCCATTTCACCATAAATATCACCATGGAAAAAAAGGGCATTTTGATATCGACAACAGAGACCCTTTGATGATTGGCGAGATGTTGGGTGCCCTCATCGGGCCTACCACATTGATTGCAATACATTCCACCCTCTACCATGACCGCGCCGCATGATGGACATTTCTTTGGTTCATCCATAAAGCCCCCTTAATGATTAGGCGTATCAGTTTTTCTTTCCATTATCCTTCTTTCGGCGTCTCTCGTCAACATTTCTTATGGTGTTGAGCGTCTGACCGCAAGCGGCGAAGTAACCGTCTCAGGCGACAAGATCACCCTCACCGCCCCAGCGAAAAGCTTAGCCGCCACTCGTCCTGGCTGATCTCTTTACCACATTCCCCGCACATGTCGGGGTGGCCGTCTTCGGGATGTGGGGGGGGGTTGGAGACGCGGTCAGTTCCAGATGTGTAGTAGTGGTAGTGGTCGGGACCGACCGCGTCTCGGAGGGTTTGTGGGAGCATCTCCGGTACGGCGAAGATGCAACCGCGTCTAAAACGCTTCGAGGGTTTATGCCCTCTCAATACAACCTTTCATGATTTTTCCTCCACCATGAACGGACGGGATACTTCAATGGACCCCTGTATCAATATATTCGGCAGGGCGCAGTCAAACTTAACTGCCTTGCCCCTCCCTCCGCCTATTAAACCCGTTTCAGGGATAGCAAATCCAGGGGAAAAATTGTCGCTGATTTGCGTGGAACAACCAGAGAGAAGAATTAACTCACCGTTCTGATTCGCGTGATGAGTATTGGATTTACTCCTGAGAGCCTCTCCGATCGAGCCTTACGTATCGTGAGCCGAGCAATATATCCCATAGCGGAGTCGTAACACCAAAGTTGGTTTCGGCGTGGTAGTGATGGATGTGATGATTGGCCGCCCAGTTTCTGGCGAAAGCCTGACGGAATCGGTGGTGATGAATGCTGAAGTGGCTTAACCCATAGGTGGTATATCCTAACGCTATAGTGCCGGTCAGCAGAAACGCATAATTCGTGGGGACGATTGAGACACACATACCGATTATCCCCATGAGCATAAACGCGGGCAAAAAGAACGGCAGGCCGTCATAGTTCAAGGGGTTCTCGTGATGTGCGCGGTGACCCCGTACTATGAACTGCACCGATCCGTGGAGCAGCCGGCGGTGAATGAAATATTCAATAAAGGTAAAAAGAAACAGGCCCAGTAGGATGGTCAGAATAGCCATTGCGGAATTAAGGTCGCCATGATGGAGACCCGCGTAGATCAGCACCACGCCTAACGGAATATCAACAACGAATTCGGCCCAGTAATTGAGTGGAGTCTTTGACATCTTCAATATGCCGTTGAGCGCACTATCAGTCAGCTGCTTTATTGTGTGGCGTTGCACGGAAAACCTCGCTGTTGACTCGATTGTCACAAAAACATCATGACTCCCAAGAGACAATGGAAAAAGCCTCCCTTATTATGGGAGGCTTTCAGACACAATATGAGGTTCAGACCTTATAGCTTACGAACATCCGCGGCAGCTGGGCCCTTAGGGCCTTTGACAACCATGAAACTGACACGGTCACCCTCGGCCAGCGATTTAAACCCTTCTCCCTGGATGGCGGAATGATGTACGAATACGTCGTCGTCGCCTTCCCGCTCGATAAAACCAAACCCCTTTGAATCGTTAAACCATTTAACTCTTCCTTCTGCCATTCTTGTTCTCCTTTGTATGTTGGGTTCTCCGCGAACTCATTTACAGTAATGAGTATAATTACTCTTTTCGAAAATGCAAGGTTATTCTCCATTTGGGACTGACTTCATAACAAACACGTCCTCTTACCTGTGATTTCCAACGATCTGAAAGACTGTTGAATTTGGAAGGCTCGCCACGTGATGTTCAGGACACTGGCAAGCGTCGAGTTCACCTACAAGTCGCGCATTGGGTATGTGATAAAGAACTGAGGATTACGGGTTGAAACGTAGCTCAACACAGAGTTCACCCGCAAGTGTAAGGAGTTGCCTGCATGGTTAGGGTGATGGTTTACGCTTTTCATGTTGCCCACCGTCAATAGCTGCCCCGCTAGTACGCATGTACATAACCGGCTTTCACCACAACGGTCGAGAACCATAACTACTGAGCAGAACCTTACCATCTTTCAGCATTGTCAGCCTTACGCGCTTATCCTTAGCAGCACGATATTCTGTGGAGGTGACGATAAAGTCATCGTCCTCGTAAATGAACCTGTCGGTCAAACGCAATGTTTCAAGCACTTGCACCCGTGATTGGCCAGAACTAATAATTAACGGTGGAGTCTTTGGACCTTCCGGTATCACCGAGGCGTCCCTTAAGGGCACCCGTTTTACTGCTGTAAGTTTGTTATCCGTGAAAACGAAAACCCCAATCGTCCTGTCATCAAGTGGCCCCGCCTTGGTTACTGTGACCCAACATTCAGGCTGGGGATAATCCAAGATATGGAGATTCTTTTCTATCTGGCGTGGAAGAACAGTGAATCGATTGTGCCCGACAATCCGATCGGTGACTGAGACCGATTGAAACACCGCCTGTTTTGACATGCCTTTAGATATTGCTGTCGGTGTGTCGTTAGGGGCTACGGGACGAATCATCGCCTCACACAATTGTACTCTTTCATTAAGGTATGTCCTATGGACCTCTAATGACTGGTTTTGGTGCTCGGCAGTTGCTATTCGTCCCGTAGGGTCCAGCATAACGCCTACAATCCCTGAAGTGAGGAATGTTAACCCTACCTGTGCCATTACTGAATTTCCTACCATATTCGCAAGAGCCACCCGGTATTCGGGGAGTGCTTCCGGAAACCGTCCGTCGATGAATAGGATATCTGCCTTCGTACTGTGAAAGATACCTGACTGAGGACCGTTCTGAGCCAGAGAGATGGCGGCGTCAAGGTCCGCAAGAGCGCGCTCGGCCTCCCCGAGCCAGTTGTAAGCAGTGGCGCGGTTGAAATAGCCGACGGGGTCGCGTGGCCGAAGCCTTATGACATCAGCGTAGTCCGACAGGGCCGCAGTGAAGTCCGTCTGCCGATAGATTAGAGCTCGAAACTGGTAGGCATCCGCGTAATTTGGATCAAGTGCGATTGCTCTTGAGAATTCGCGCATAGCGTTATCGAACTGCCCTTGCGTAAAGAAGCGGAGACCCAGTTGGTGATGGTCCTTCGCGGTAACAGGGTTGTCCGGGACCGGCAGCCGGGTTGCACAGCCGGCAAAAAACACTGCGATGCACAGCATGGCAACACACCATGAAAGGAATGCGCTTCGAAAAAGTGTTGAGTTTATGTTTCTGGTCGTTATGATCTTCAGGTTCTTGGCGCCATCATTGCTGCCGTATTTATCCATCTTCCTCTCCTTCTGTCAGCTTGCCGTTGTGCCAGACGCGTATCTCGCCCAAGGTTGTCGTCTTGTCGGGTACCATCCTCTGGTCATGATCTACTGTCTACTGGTTGTCTCATGTCAGCAGTTGGCCGTTCGTCCCTTTACCCTAATTTCCTCCAAAACTGCACCAACTTTGTCGGGGTCCAGAGGCCAGTATGGTGATTTCCGGAGAGCCTCTATTAACGAAAGCCAATTCTGATGATTCCACAAGTAGCGGTGTTCTTCAACCCATTCTTTCGGCGCGCCTGAAGTCTGCCAACGCTGAAGGTTGCTTTCCTTGTCGTTTTCACCCGATGCGTGGGCTGGCTCGAATAGGTTTGTAGCCGGGGCCGCATAGCCTCTGTCTCGAAGTAACTCGTAGGTTTCATTATGCCCATTACTTAATGCATAGTCACGCGAAGCATAGTAAATCGCAGTATTACCTCTATTATCCTTTACGTCCATATCAGCACCTCCGTCCAGCAGAAGCCGCACTGTCTTGTTGCGACCTTGAATCGTGGCGACGATCAAAGCGGACCAACCCATATCTTCTCTCGCATTGATATCTGAGCCTCTATCAATCAACAACTTCACGGTTTCGTCGTGTCCTCCCATCGCAGATAGCATTAGCGCTGTACTATTATGGTCACCCCTTGCATTGATATTCGCGCCTTTGTCCAATAGAACTTTAACTGTTTCCGTGTGCCCATTCATTGCAGCAAGTATTATGATGGGATAGCCTTTGCCGTCCTTCACATTAACGTCCAGGCCTTTTGCGAGAAGCATATTAACCGTCTCGATGTTGCCCCCTCTTGCTGCAGATACCAAATCTGAGGGATGTATGGGTGCTTCTATTTGTTCCTCCGATTGTCCTGCTTTAAAGACCTCTTGGTCAATTATGGAACCATCCTTTTCTGGTTTCCATAAACCTTTTTTGAATAAATCGAATATTCCCATTTTCATCTCTATTGGTGATTAACGTAGCGTACGACAATTATCGTACGCTACCCTGTCTCCACTTTCGCGCAATGTTCCTGATCGAAAAAACTCCCTATTGAGTCCCGTTTCTTGAAACCCATTCTTGCCATTTGCCCTTTTCTTTGTTGCCATATGCTTCACCGGTAATCTTGCGAAGGGAATCGGCCGCCCACTCGCCGCCATCATCATCTAACTTGCTAATGAGATCGTTCACCGACCCGGCTGCATACGTGCCTAGGTCACCTAAAACCCGTGCTGCCCTTATCCATATCTCAGCGTCGTTATCCTTGAGAGTCTGACACAACGGGGAAAGGCCGACTTCTGCCATACGCTTCCGTGTGGTGTCATCACTTAGCCGAGCGATGTCTTCAAGAGCGCAAATCACAGGCATTCTGATGTCTCTCTTTTCGCTAAGACTGCGCACCAAGAATACGAGGAGAGCATCATCCAGAGCGAAAGGCGCTATTTTCTGGAGAGTCCAAAATGCTATTCTACGTAATTCGGTTTCTTTACCGCGTGTGTTTTCGATAATTGCGATCAAACTCGGAACAGCATGACCAGAGATAGCGGACAATCCGCGACTCGCACCGGAATGAAGAGTAGGGTGATTGGAAAACTGGATACTTTTGTCAATAATAGTCCCCAATTTGGTTAGAGAGCTTTCGCGCACTTGAATAGATGCGCCATCCGTAGCGGTGTCCAATAGTGACTGTGAAATAGCCATTTTATCACTCGTATCGGTGGCTTTTAAAAAAAGCGACTCAAGCTTGGTCAGCCCAGCATGCTGTTCATTGTATGAGGATGAAACGGATTGCACTTGCTTTACTGCGGCAATTATCGCGGGGTTTTTTGTCGGTAGTTTTTTCGATTTAAGAAATCTGTCAAATAGACCCATCTAGAATTCCCCTTCTCCGCACCCTTCGACAGGACAGAACTATCTCACAATCAGTTTTCTGGAGCCATCCGAGTTAACGACAACTGCCTCGGCTTTTGACCTAAATGTTCCAATCTCTTTCCGTTTTCCTCCATCCACCAAATATATTGTTGCCTTTATCACTGGCTGCGATTTGGGCTCAATTGAATATGTGCGCGGAAGGATAACGAATTTCTTGCCATCATACTGTTGCATGAGAAAGACTTCAAACTCCGGTATGTAGACCACAGCGAGACAATCGGGGACTGATTTAGCGGATATTTCCATTTGCTTAGGAAACAGGTGTTCCTGCGTGGCGCTAGTTATGATTACCTTCTTTGCTATGTTCCAGAAGTCTTCAGCTTTTTTGAAATTAGGATCGGTGTCAGTTGCGTAAACCGTTGCCAAAAAGACACAGAATAAATATGCCGCGGGCGCTATTACAAGCGATGCTCTTTTCATTCGTCTCCTCTTTGGTTTTTGTTCAACGAGCTAAAACAGTCACCACGCCATCTTTGACTCCCCGGTCCCCAGCGGAACGATGGGATCCAACGTCTATTTGTGGGGTGATTCTTCGCTTTCTGGCAGCCCGATTTCGATAATCATTTTCAACCATCCTCAAAGCTTAGCCTTAAGAATGTCAATGCTTTTTTGTGCATCGTTCCCTGCAGCGGTATCCCTGAACCTTGTAACAACTTCTTGATACTTAAATAACGCGTCATCAAGCTTACCCTTCACTTCAAGGCGAGCTGCCTCACTGAGTAAAGAATACGCATCTTCTTCGGTTCCGGAACCACAACGGATCCTTAGGTCCCGCATCTGTCGCTCGATCGGCCACTCACTTACGCCATATTTCACTAACATGGCTATGTTCGCGATAGGCACGAACATAAGCAGACTCATGCCCCCGGAATAGCGATAACCGGCTTTTCCGAAGATGGCATCGAAGAAGCCAACGACAAGGATAACGCCGATCAGATAATAAATGCCTCGTACACTCCCTTCAAGGACTATGTACACAAGACTTGAAACGATTAAAATGCCCCAACCCCAGTAAGACCACTTGCGCTGAAAGGCCAGGAATGCCGTTGGGCTACCCCACCTTTTCCTTTGCCATGCCCACTCGTTTCCCTTGATCCCCAGGATAATGGCCATTATAACACCGACCAGGGGTATCAGGGCAAGAAGACCCAAAAATACGCGATGCACAATTGCCCAGACTGGCGCTAAGAGAAAAGCCCCCCAATTCCACTGTCTGATTTCATCAGGAATAGCGACAGGTATAGCGACGTCAGAATCGTCTATCATCCTGATTCTCCTTGTGTATTTGGCTTATCTTTAAACTCATTGGCAATAATCAAGTATGAACAATTCTTCTTGGAAATGCAATATTATTTCCTGACAACCATGCGCAGAGATCAAACATCTGAAGTTCCGTAACTGATCACGCTCAAGGCCCAGGCAGAACACTCGGCCATGGCGTCTCGCATCTATACGATGCTGGAATACTGAAGAAGGATTGCGCATCATATCACCCTCCTTAGATTTCAATTTATCCAAAAATTTTTGAAGCCATTATTACCATTCATAAATACAATAACGGTACTTTTTTGCTGGCGTTGTCCTGTCACCAACAACAGCCTCATTTCTTCTTTCTTAGAATTAGCCCATAACTACTTCCCTCGTCCACGGTATATGCTTGACGAAGTATATATTTCTTCAGTACAGGGGACTGCGGTTGCGGCACTTCAATCGTCAGTTCATTTGTTGCCTTATAAGTATTGCTACATAGTACAATTTCTTCGTCATTGTTTGCTCTTAGGTCTATCTTTAAGTCTTTTGGCGTTTTGTCCATAAAATCGTAAAAACAAACCGACTTATCAATAGCAATATTCCCCTCAAGCACAATATGCAACGGAACGCAAAAACCTTCGGACTCTTTGAGGTATTCATATGGAGGCACCTTACCCCATGCAACATCAAGCGCTGCCGCAGTAAAACAGCCACTTTTTTCATGGTACCAAGCTAAGTGCCCTCCAAAATGGCTCCTAAGACCCTCAGAATTATCTTTGTAGGTTACTTGGTCGACATATCCCACTTCCACGTCACACGGCGTAACACAAACAGCGTTTGTCTTTTTCCCGTCAGCGAACATTGCAAATACAGGCGCGTTAGAAGGGTTTGATTCAATATGAACTTTCAACGTGTTTATCCTTTTGCTGTCAGCAATACCCTTTATATCAAAACCAAAAGAATCTCTCGCGCAAAATGCAGCTATAATAAACAGTACAATCAAGACATGTACAGTTATCTTCCTTTGTTTATCCACGTAATCAATAGCTAAAGGTGGTGGTCGTTTTGCCATAAATCTTCCCTCCTTTTCATGCTTAAAACTTCACTTAGTTTGGCCATACCTTATAATCACTCGTCTCTACAACAAATTTTGAACCGAAATCCCAGATATTAGCTATTACCATCCATTTAACGGTCTGTGGCCCTTATCTTATGAGATTCTCGCCTGCTCTTCTAATTGCCAAATCGAATAGGCAGGTATTTACCTAATCGAACGGTGAGGACAGTTTTGGACGAGAAATCCGCACTTACAACCATATCATCACCGGCCTTAATAGTGTCTTTAAATTGCATCATAGACATAGGTTTCCCGTTCTGGTCGACAAAGTCGGTCTTCTCGGTAAGTTGATAACTCTCCAGTGTCCCGGCAGGGTTCTTCACCTGGAGTGTCATATTTTCTATACTGACAAACTGTCCGAAGGCATGCGCCACCATCCCAACTTGGTTTTGTCCTGGTTTGGAAACTCCAGATCCCGTGGGTCTGGAAGCGCACCCGACTAACAGTAACGAAATAATACCGAGCACAATCCCAAGGTTTATCTTCTTATTTGTGAGATCCATTCTCCTCCCTCCTCTTCCGAAATTCACATCATTGTCTCGGGGCAGCCTTATAACCGCGAATCAGGCCTCGGTTGACACCGGCTACTTCTTTATCAATTTGCCGTCCTTGCTCACGGCCAGGGTTGTCCCCTGGTCATATGCGACCCCCTTGATACTAATTCTACCCTTGGCGATAATGATGTTCATCGAGGGATCGAGCTGGATGCTTTCGATATTCTCAGCACGGAACACAGACCCTTTGTTAAATTGCGTGCCGCGATCGGCTATCATCCAGCTTCCTTTTACTACCTTTACCCCCGAAGTTACTATCACTCCACCTTTCAACACTTCCACTAAGATTTCCTTCTGTCCGTCTTGCGAGAGCCTGATTGTGGCCGGATCAGAGGAGCTCTCCGTGCTTTTGGGGCTCTTCATTTTGATTGTCGGGGGATTCTCATCAGCCACAAGAGCTATGGGATAAAAAGTCACGTAACTCATCATAATGGTCAATACCAGGGTTAATAACACCACTTTATTCTTCGGACACATTTGCGTATCCTCCTTATATATTAATCGTTTTCGGGTCGCAACCCAGCTAAGATATAATACCAAACAGGACAGATGGCCATGCGTGTACCACTAATGATGAGGCCATCATAATAAAAGAGTAAAGCCGGCATAAAATTCTAACTTTCTCATCCGTTACATCACTCACGGTCCGGTCACGGGATTATCTCCTATATCACGGGGGCACTTGGGATTCCACTTTAATATGCATATGGCTGCAATGAGGGCATCTCAGCGAATCCAAATCACTCTCAGTAAATTGGTAATTGCATTTATCGCAGTATACTTTAACTGTTTTAAAAGCCTCAATGTGACTAGCAGGATGTGTGAAAGTGGAAAGTCTGGCAAGCAGAACATAAAATTCCTGAATTGGAATGGAATATATATAAGGAGCACCTTCAGGGTGATCAGCCGAAAACTTAGGCGCGCGCAGGAATGGATCCGCCTTCTTATTGACCCAACCATCATACGACACCGTTGCCGGAACATCATTATTGGCACAGCCGCAAGCCAAACACCGAAAGTTGACTACCCAGTTATCGGCCGAGCATGCCCCCTGGGTCCTCTGCAGATAGAAAAGGGTCGAGATCTGGGGGTCATTTTGATTCGCCACACTCATGGTTTCCGAATTAGAAGTATTAGCGACATGGAGGAAATTGCAGTTGCGGCACCAGAAGCATGTAAAAGTCTCGTAACGATCTAATACGTCGGCAACAAACGCCCCCCATGCATCTTCGCCACGAAAAATGGAAACCCGGCGGCCTGCTGAGTAGTAAACGCAGGCTGCGTCTTTCTGTATGGCTTCGTACAGAATCGAGTACTTCTTTTTAAGTTCGGGGTCGGCAGCTTTTTGCCGTCTGGCCTCTAAGGTGGCTGCATTCCGTTGTCTCTCTGTCTCAGAACGGATATCAACGGGGTTACCACATTTATAACACCGGGATACCATCTGTCCAAAGAGGGTCGCGCCGCAGCTACGGCACGTGTTTGTGCTCACGGAACAATCTCCCACGCAATCGAAAACTGCGTCATCGCTCCTCCGAAGTCACAAAATAAAAGGCTGTCATTTTGTGTCGCTTGACCCGGGAAATTAACGGTTGGTTCGCCGGTCTCTCAAATACTATGCTTTTGAAAGAGCAGGTGTCGAGGCCAATCGCTCGACAACTGATCATCAATTGAGAACGTTGAATTTCAGGAGGCATTTGCTATTTTATTAGCTCCCAGTCTTTATCCTTGGTGTACCTGTATGTCTTTTCTCCAACCATCAATTCCATCCCGGAATCTATGACCACGTTTGTTTGACTATCCAGGGTCACGCTTCCATTCCTGAAACTCATCGGGGGAAAGTCTCCACGCTTACTCAAGAATTTGAACAATGGATCAACCCAATCTGTCTTGAAAACGGGAGTGGATCCGCCAGAAGTTAAGAGCATTTCAAATTTGTCTTCTTGCTGGGAATAACCGGCTACAATTTGCGCGTCTATCAGGTTATATTTCTTGAAGACCGGGATTGCGTTTTCGCGCAGATAGTCGGGCATACGGTTCAACAGGAACAGCAACATAGTAAAATAGTCATTGGCGTACGACTTGATTTGAGGCTGTGTCACCGTCTTCGGGTCCGGTGTCTTCTGGCTGGTCTTCGGTTCAGAAATTGTTACTTCAGGGCCCGTAGCCCCATGATCGAGCAACACGTCTACAATCTTTACATTTTTTGAAGCAACAGCGGCCGCGAGTACAGACAAACCAGAATATCCCGGTTTGTTCGGATCGGCACCATTCTCCAAGAGTAGCCTCACGGTTTTCTCCTCGCCTTTGCTTACCGCCACATATAGAGGGGTAAACCCGTTCTTTGCTCTCGCATTTGGGTCAGCCCCTTTCGATAGGAGGATGCCAACCATTTCGGAACTGCCCGTGGCCGACGGCAAGATCAAGGCCGTATTTCCCGCGTTATCCGCCGCATTCACGGCCGCGCCGCTGCTTAATAGCAAGTTTACTACGTCTTTGTGCCCTTTGGCGGCGGCCCATATTAACGCCGTCCTCTCGTCAGAGTCTCTTGAATTCGGATCAACGCCCGCCTTAATGAATCGACTTACCGTCAAGGCATCGCCCCTCTTCGCGGCCTCGATGAGGCTATCTCCGCAGCATAATACTGGTATCAAGACCAACAGGACAACTGCTGCGAAGATTGCGGAATTTGTTCTCAACAGCCCTTCCTTCATCATCACGATTCCCTCCGTCGCATGGCTCGACCTGGAAGGTCTTTCCAACAGTTATTTGCGTTCTCCTCTATACTACATCCGTTCGCTAAAAGATGACAAGGTCTTTTTGTGGAAGTAAGATTCTCGATTACGAGTTGTAGAGTTGTATTCTCAGAAAGAATGCAGAGCTGAGGATTGCAGGAAGGAGTTCAGCACTAATCCGGATATGCGGAGGGGGGGACCTCCCCCCCCTTTTTTATGCCTTTTTTATGCCCGTAACAATGAACATAGTGAACTGTATTGGATGATAATCTGAATATATTAGAGACACGTAAAGCCCTGACAATCAACGTCATGCATTGACTATCAGGGCTTTAGGAATATGTGCCGTTTAGGACTGAAAATCCCCGTGTCAGTGGTTCAATTCCGCTCCTCGGCATTTCTTCTTGCCTAAAGTATCCTTCGTTAAGCCACCCAAGCCACGGTTTTCGTATTTTTTTCAACTTCTCATTCCTTTCGCAGGCAGCAGGTCGGTTGTGACTCGATGGGAACGCCCGTTGTCTGCGCCCCCGTTTTAGCTAAACCGGTGAAAGTGTTTTTTTGAGGATACGCAGTGCCTTTTTGGGTTCTGATCGGGCAAGTAAGCCCATGGCAAACATCACATAGTCTTTGTCGATGAAAAAATCGGCTGCCTTGGGTTTGAGCATGTTGCTCTTTGCGGGTCCGCCCACCACGGAGTCGAGTAGTTCCCGCGGGTTTAATGAACAGACAAGAGGCCCACCCGTACCGATCACCTTATTAACCGTTGTGAGGTCCTTGCCCGTCTGGACGGCCATCTCTCCGTGAGGTCCGTACATGACCTCCACCTTTCCCGTGTGTCTTTCAAAGGAAGTTTCTACCGCCGCGCGGGAGAGCGCCTGATCCAGGGCGAACTCCTGTTCGCTTGCGGGTATCCGGCTTGGCTCCGCGTGAAAGGCTGAGAAGATGTGCTCGTCGATAACGATACCTTTTCTAACGCAGAGCTCTCTTAACACGTCGATGTTATGCCTCACCCCGAGATCACCCTCTACCGTTCTCTTTGCATATGGCTCGGGGAGTCCCCGTAAGAGCACCATTGACGAAGACGGGTTCCCCCTTGCTATGGAGTATACGTCGGTTGTGGCGCCTCCAACGTCTATGACGATGAGCTCTCCTATGCCATCCTCTCCGTCAACCCCGTCGGCCAGAAGCGTGGCAGCCCTGAGAACCGCCGCGGGGGTCGGCATGATGATATCGCCTATGAGCTCTCGTGCCGTGTCGAGTCCTTTAGCCTTTATGATGTTCTCCATGAAGATTGCCCGGATAGCCTCACGGCACGCCTCAACCTCGAGTTTGCCTATCTCCGGCATCACGTTTTCCACGAATACGGCTGTCTTTGAAGCGTCTTTCAGCAGGTCCTCAATCGTATCGTACGCGCACTTGTTGCCGGCCACAACTACCGGCGCCTTAACTTTAGACTGACTGAGCATCGACGCGTTATGCACGATAGCTGTGTCGTTGCCCCCGTCGGTGCCGCCTGCCAGAAGAATAATATCGGGTGAAATATGCTCGATCTGTTCCAGCTCTTTTCTCGTGATGTGGTGACAGAAGTGCCCGACAATCTTTGCGCCTGCTCCGAGCGCCGCCCTTTTGGCCGCCTCGGAGCTGAGTTCAGGCATAAGGCCTATTGCAACCATGCGCAACCCGCCTGCGGCGCTGCTGCACGCTACGATTTCGCAGTCAGGTGTAAGCGGCCCGGTGCTTACCTCTATCCGCTTGAGCGTTTCTCTTACGCCGATCGTCACGTCGTTTTTGGCGGTTGTGGGGGTTCTGGCCGTGCATATGACGGTCTCCTGTGCGAGATCGACCGCCACCGCCTTGGTGAAGGTGCTCCCTATATCGATGAGAACCCGTATATCTCCCATATCCTACCCTCCGGCCCGCACGCCGCCGCGTGGAGACTGACTATTTTAGTCAGAGATTTTTCATTTTAATATGATTTACATCATGGCTGGCTGTATGAAGAATCTTTAAAATTGTTCGAACATTCGGGCAGCCGGTTCATGCATCTCATGAGAACCGGAGAAAAGCCGAGGGGAAAAGTGAGACAAGGGGTAGCCGACAAGAGACGGAGCGCGTCAGGGCCGCAATCGAATAGATCGGCCAAGGTGATGGAGCTTGCCTACGCGGTGAAGCAATATGTGCACCCGGGCATGTCCGTCCATCTCGCTTCCGGTATCGGCGGCCCTTGTGCAGCCATCTGCGAAATTATCAGACAATTCAACGGAAAGGAACCGGCCTTTACCGTAATCGAGAGCACCGTTACGGGACACGCCCTTAATCTTGTCCACTGTGGACTCGTGAAAAGGCTCATCTGTGCTGCTTGTATTGATATCTCGGCTTCGGCAAGGCCGAGCAGAATTATTCAAAAGGCCCTTGAAGAGAAGAAAATCGAACTGGAGAACTGGTCTCTGTGCTCCCTCCAGCAGAGGCTTATGGCCGGTGCTTTTGGCTTCCCCTTTATGCCCACGAGGTCGGTGGGCGGAAGCGGCATCGCTCTCGATAATAAAGAGGCGTTCAAGGAAATTAGAGACCCCTTCGGTTCGGATGTTACTGCAGGAGTCGTAAAGGCACTCAACCCGGACATCTCCATCATCCACGGGTGCGTGGGGGACGAAGACGGGAACATTATTCTGTCGGCGCCCTATGGCGAGGACCTCTGGGGCCCTCTCGCAAGCACAGGAGGCGTGCTGGCAACGGTTGAGAGGATCGTTCCTGCCGAGTTCATCAGGCGATATGCCGCGCTCGTCAAGATTCCCGGCTATCTGGTGAAATCCGTATCGCTCGCCCCGCTTGGGGCTCACCCCTTTTCGCTGACAAATCCCGGTATAGAAGAATTTGAGCCCTACGACAAGGATACGGCGTTCTTAAATGATCTCCATGATGCCTCGGCCGATAAGGAGATGCTTGACCGTTGGGTTGCAGATTGGGTCGCCGGATATCTGGATCACAAGGCCTATCTCGAGAAACTCGGGGAGCAAAGAATTAGATCGCTCAAAGAGGGTGCGAGGAAGAAAACCGGGGAGCTTAAGCCGCCGGCTGGCTCCGTATCCGGCGCCGAACCGGTACCCGATTTTACCCCAGAGGAGATGATGCTCATTGCGGTCGCAAGAGAGATCAGGAAATCTACCGAGGCTCAGGGTCACAAGACGATTCTCGCTGGGGCCGGAGTCGGCGCGTCAGCCGCATGGCTCGCTTACTATCAGTTGACCGCGGACGGGTACGAGATAGAGTTGATCACGGGCAACGGACTTATCGGATATTCGCCGCTCCCCGGCGAATCGGTCCTCTCCAGCGAGTCAGGGGTACGCAGCGCCAAAATACTGACCGATACCGTAATGACGCAGGGCGTGTTTGTAGGCGGTAGAAATAACAGGTGCATGAGTGTACTCGGGGCAGGCCAGATAGACAGATTCGGGAATATTAACTCCACAAAGACCTCCTCGGGAAAGTTTCTCGTGGGTTCCGGCGGCGCGAACGATGCCATGAACGCTCAGGAAGTACTGGTGGTTCTCAACCAATCGAAGGAGAGGTTTGTGGAGAGGCTCGTTTATGTGACGGGACGGGGTAGCGCTGTCACCACCGTGGTATCGACCATGGGTGTATTCAAGAACAAGGGGCCGGACAAGGGACTTAAGCTCGAGGCAGTCTTTCCCGGCGCCTTCGCGGCGAGCCTTAAGGAAAAGATAGAGGTGATTGAGAAGAATTGCGGATGGGCACTTGATGAGACTGCCCATGTCCAAGAGATTGAACCGCCTTCCCGGGATGAACTTAAGCTATTACGCTGGCTCCTTGCCGCCTCTCACGAATAGAGACGGACGAAGTGCATCGGGGGCGATGCACACGTGGGGCACTGAATCCAATAAAGGAGATGACATATGAGCGGTCCATTGAGCGGTTTATTAGTGATAGAATGCGCGGGTTACCTGAGCGCGCCCACTGCGGGCTATATGCTCGCCGACCTGGGCGCTCAAGTGATCAAAGTGGAGGACAGGGAAAAAGGCGATCCGTCACGGGCGACCGACGCGATTTTCGGGGCATCGATGTCCATGGCCAACGGCGAGAACCTTCTTTTTGAGACGGCAAACCGGTCCAAAAAGTCGATCACGCTCGACCTGAAAAAGGAAAAGGGCAAGAAGCTTCTCTACGACCTTATTGCCAGGGCGGACGTATTCTGCACGAACTTTACCCAGAAAACCATCGCAGCCCTAAAGATTGACTACAACACGTTGAAAAAATACAATCCGAAGCTCGTATACGGCGTTGCCACAGCATACGGACTTCTCGGTCCGGAAAAGGACAAACGTGCGTTCGACAGCGTGGCCCAGGCCCGGTCGAGTATCATGTACGCTGTGGGCGGTGAACCCGATTCTCCGCCGGCACAGATAGGGGGGCCCGTATTCGATCAGATGACGGGAACGCTCCTTGCTTACGCAATACTCGCTGCCCTCGTAAAAAAGGACAGGGATGGGGTCGGTCAACAGGTTGAAGTGTCACTCCTCGGGTCCGGTATTCACCTCCAGGCATACAACATCAATGCCGCCCTTCTCAGAGGTCGCCAAATTCCGAGACCTTCGAGGCAGGCTATGAAGAACCCCATGTCCAACCATTTTCAATGCGCCGACGGCGAATGGCTGCTTCTTTCAGAGGCACAGGCGGACAGGTTCTGGCCCAAGTTCTGCGACGTCCTGGATATAAAACATCTGGAAAATGATCCACGCTTTGCCACGACCGCTAAGAGGCGGGAGAACAGCAAGGATCTAACCCCCTTGATCGAGGATGTGTTCAAGAAGAAAACGAGGGATGAATGGATGAAACTCTTCGATGAGAAGGGTGGAGGCATGGCATATTCGCCGGTTCTTAGGCCGACTGAGCTTGCGAACGACAGACAGGCATTAGAGAACGGCTATATCGCTCAGTTCGAGCATCCTTCGCTGGGGCCCATCAAAATGGTGGGCAATCCGGTGAACTTCAGTGAGACGCCCGCTCAAGTGGGCGGTCATGCGCCTCAGTTCGGGCAACACACGGAAGAGGTCCTCCTCGACCTCATCGGATATTCTTGGGAACAGATTGAAGAACTGAAGAATGAGGAAGTAATATGAAGCGGGGAACCCTTTCCCCCATTACGAGAAGGGACTCATAAAGCGTTACTCGTCCGGGACGCGGCGCATGCCAACTCCCAAAGCGTGAAGAGCAGGCAATATGAGGAACTGAACACAGAGCCAAGGGAGGTATGAATGAAGATCGAAGTGAAACAAAAACGGATCGACGAAGACCAGTTCCTGAAGATGAGAAAGGATGTGCTCGCGTTGTGGCCCACAGGTAGCGAAGTCGATCTTGAAGAAGCGGTCGCGTACCAGAAGGGGTTACCCGACAGCAAGAATTTCATGAAGATTACCCAAAAGCTCCACAAAGAGGGTAGAACCGTTGTCTTTCCCCGGGCGGGTACCGCCCTCGTGGATGATGAGATAAGTCTTTGCCGGAAACTCGAAGAGACCGGCGTGCCCTATATTCCGGTCACCACCGATAGTTACACCCGTCTTGTACAGTTCAAGAAGGTGGAAGACGCCCTGGAAGAGACCCGAAGAACCGGAAGGACACTGCTTAACGGGTATCCCCTTGTCAACCATGGCGTCAAGAACACGAGAAGAGTGATTGAGAGCGTGAAAACGGGCGCTTTCGATCCGCGCATGTCCTACAAGGTGCAGCCTATCGGGTCCGAGATAGCCTTCGCCTCGGGCATGACGGGCATGTCAACGGGCCCCTTTATTTCCTGGGGTGCCTATGAGAAATTCGCGACCCTGGAAGAGTGCATAGCAGCCAGTCTTTACGTAGAAAGGCTTATAGGATACTACGCCGAAAGGGGGGCCATCATTACGAGCGATTTGCACGGCTGGATTCTCACCGGGGTCCAGCCCATGACGGTAAATCTGGCTGCCATGATTGCGGAGGCCTTGATGGCAGCTGAACAGGGAGTAAAGAGCATCGTCCCGCTCGTACACTTCATGGGCAATCTCGCCCAGGATCTCGCCTGGGTGCGGGTGCAACCGAGACTGATGAGGGAATATCTCGACAGATTCGGGTATAAGGACGTGATCATCCCCGGCACCTTTGGGTCCCAGACCCCGCTCTTTCCCATGCCCCAGGGTATGGGAGGCGCCTTCGCGTTTCCGGATTATTCGGCTGTTGTCGGTGCGTTGGGCAAGGTCGAGTCCGTGTTCTTGCGGACCATCGATGAAGCCCTGGGCATACCTACGGAGGAGGCACATGCGGTTACTTATGATTCCGCCAACTGGTTCTTCAATGTGATCAGGGGCCAGAACATAGAGCTTGATATGAAAGAGATTGCGGTGGAAGAGAAAATTGCGGAAATGGAGATTCGCTCCATGGTGGAAAAACTCCTCGAAATCGGCGACGGCGACATCGCTATCGGTTGTTTGCGTGGCGTAGATGCAGGGGTCATTGATTCGTCATTTAGCCCCAACAAGCAGGTAAAAGACAAAGTGATCGGCGTGAAGGACTGCCGGGGCGCATTAAGATGGGTGGAATTCGGCAACCTTCCTTTTCCCGCGGAGGTTAAGGAATTTCATCGCGAGAAAGTGGCTGAACGCGAAAAAGCGGACGGCACCAAAGCAGACTACGAGATGACTATTAGAGATTTCTGGGCCTTCAGTAAGGGGCAGTTGATCGGAAAACCATAACGTTGTGAGCGGCCTGAGACAGGCCGATGAGGTCGGTGAGACCCGCAAAAAGCTTGTATTAAAGGAGACCCTTATGAAACAACCGACGATCATTACCGGAACGGTAGGCATGGACGCCCACGTGATTGGAACGAAAATATTATCCCGCGCCTTCAGAGAGGCCGGCTTTAATGTGATCGAACTGGGCATCATGACGCCCGCTGACGAGTTTGTGCAGGTAGCGGTAGAGACGAATGCTGATGCCATCCTCATGAGTTCGCTCTACGGGATGGCCGAGCTCGACGTCAGAGGCTTCAAGGAAAAATGCGTTGAGGCCGGTTTAAGCCACGTACTGCTCTATATCGGCGGCATTCTGGGCGTGGGTAAGCACGATTTCAAGGATGACGAGGTGAAATTCAAAAACATGGGATTCGACAGGGTTTATCCCCCTGAAGCGGATCTTAAGGCCGCTATAGCCGATCTTAAGGATGACCTCAAAGCGCGAGGCAAGGCATAATGGAAAACGCAGCAGAAAATAGCGGTCTACTCAGCGGGTGCCGGGCCCTGGATCTTACCAATGAGAACGGGTTTCTCTGCGGGAAGATCCTTTCTGACCTGGGCGTTGATGTCGTCAAAGTGGAGCCGCCTGGGGGCGATCCGGCAAGAAGGATCGGGCCTTTCTGGCACGATATACCGGATCTGGAGAAGAGTCTCTACTGGTTCGCCTATAACTCCAATAAGCGGGGTATCACGCTGAATTTAGAAACGGCGGACGGAAGGGATATCTTTAAATCGCTGGTGAAAAAATCAGACTTCGTCATAGAGTCATTTCGACCCGGCTCTATGGAAAATATGGGGCTCGGCTATGACGTGCTCACGAGCCTCAACGAGGGCATTATCCTTACCTCCATTACTCCCTTCGGGCAGTCAGGGCCGTACAGGGACTACGAAGGGCCCGACCTCGTGGTCATGGGCATGTCCGGCGAACTCTATCTTACGGGCGATGCGGACAGACCCCCGGTCAATATCAGTATCCCTCAGGCCTGCCTTCATGCCGGTGCCGATGCCGGCGTGGGCAGCATGATAGCCTATTACCACAAACATCGTACCGGCAAGGGACAACATGTTGACGTATCCATGCAGCAGAGCACGGCCTGGTTTCTCGCCATGGCCATTCCATACTATGAAATGGCCGGGGTGATGATGAGCAGGGTTGGAACGTTCAGGAGCGGAAGCGCGAGTGGAACGGTTCAGAGACAGGTGTGGCCGTGCAAAGACGGTTACGTATTCTTCTTCATGCTCGGTGGCGCCCAGGGTGCAAAGACGTGCCGTGCACTCGTCAAATGGATGAACGATCTGGGATTGAGTAACGAGTTCCTGAATGCCTACGAGTGGGAGCAGTTCGATATGGCCTCGGCCACGCAGGACCTTATAGACCGTATCTCGGCGCCCATCGAAGAATTCTTCCGGACGAGGACCAAGAAAGAGGTGCTTGAGGCCGCCATGGCGCGCAACATCTCCGTCTGTCCCCTTTTCAGTATGCAGGACGAGGCAAACGATCCTCATCTCGCCTATCGAGGATACTGGAAAGAGATTACGCACCCGGAGCTAGACGTCTCCATCACCTATCCTAAGCAATTCGTACGCTCCTCCGAGAAAGAAATAGCCACGAGGTTCAGGGCGCCGCTTATCGGCGAGCACAATCGGGAAATCTACGAGGAACTGGGATTTTCCCCAATCAAGCTTGCGGCCTTGAAGCAGGCGGGGGTGATCTGATGGAGAAAGGTGAGAAACAGGTGAATCAAGTATTCTCAGGTCTCAAAATAGTGGCTTTCAGCTGGGCCATGGTGGGTCCGCTCACGCTTAAGTTTTTTGCCGATTATGGCGCTACAGTCATCAGGATCGAGACGAGCAAGCGTCCCTGTGTCACGCGTATATCTTCTCCATTCAAAGACGGCAAGGCCGGCCTCAATAGAAGCGGCTATTTTAACCACTTCAGCGCCAACATGATGAGCGTTTCCTTGAATATGGGGCATCCCCGGGGTATTGAGTTGGCCAAAGAACTTGTGGCCAAATCCGATGTGGTGATGGAGAATTTCACGCCCGGGGTCATGGACAGATGGGGTCTCGGGTACGAAGAGTTGAAGAAGGTGAAGCCGGACATTATCATGGTGCGCCAGAATGGTTTTGGAACGGAAGGTCCCTACCGGAACCTGGCCGCGTTCGGGATGATCCTCTCTGCCACCGCAGGCATACCCAATTTTATCGGCTGGCCTGACCGTGGGCCGTTGCCGGTCGGAGTCGGTGCGTATACGGATTGCATAAGCCCCCGTCTTGCGTCTGCGGCGCTTGTCGCGGCGCTCATCTATCGGGATAAAACGGGCAAAGGACAGCTCCTCGATCTTGCCCAGTATGAAACTGCGCTCTATTTTGTGCTGCCGGGCATTATGGACTACATGGTGAACGGAAGAGAACCCGAGCGAAACGGGAATAGCTCGCCGTCAGCGACCCCGCATAATGTGTATCAGTGCAAGGGCGATGACCGGTGGTGTACCATCGCTGTGTTCAGCGATGCTCAATGGGGCGCGCTCTGCCGTACGATGGGCAAACCGGAGTATGCCGCCGACCCGCGATTTGATACGCTCGTAAACCGTAAGGCCAACGAGCAGGAGGTAGACAGCATTATAGGGGCCTGGACGAGGGATCATAGCGCTGAAGACGTAATGGCTCTCTTGCAGAACGCACGCGTGCCCGCGGGGATCGTGGAGAATACCGCCGATCTTTATGCGGACCCCCAGCTACGCCACCGCAGGCTCTTGTGGCCACTCAATCACAGCGAAATAGGAACGTTCAGCCACCTGGGATCAAGTTTCGAGATGTCGAAGACGCCGGCCGAGGCCAAGTCGGCGAGCCCGCTTTTGGGTGAGCACAACGAGTATGTCCTGACCAAGATATTAGGAAAGACCGATGAAGAATTCGTGGACCTTCTTACGTCGGGCGTTCTGGAATAAGCCCTGGCTGGGTTTTTTGCGAGGGGTCTGTCAGAACAAGTAAATATATTTGGAGGTTTTCATGGGATATGAAACAATCTTATACGACAAGGAAGGACAGGTTGCATACATAACGCTAAACAGACCGAATAAACTCAATTCTGTCTCTCCCGATCTGGTTATCGATTGGACCAAAGCCATCACCGAGGCCGAAGAAGATGACGACGTAAAGGTGATCGTTTTCAGAGGAGCCGGCAGATGTTTTAGCGCAGGCGCTCCGCTCGACAAGGTGGGCTTCGTGTATGGCATGCAAGAGCCCAAGCCCGGAGAAAAGCCGCCCAAGGTGCCGCAGCGGGTAAAGTTGAAATTCGACAGAAACCTCTTCTACGATTTTCACCGTCGGATCCTGTATTGCAAGAAGCTTACCATAGCCCAGTTGCACGAATACTGCCTCGGAGTGGCTTTTACTCTCGTCATGCACTGCGACCTGCTCATCGCGAGTGAGGATTGCAAGATGGGCCATGTGGAGGAAAGACTGGGCCTCGGAGGGATGACCATCTCCCCGATTATGGTGCTCCGCTGTGGGCTCACAAGGGCCATGGACCTTTGTCTCACTGGCAAAATGATCACGGGGAAGCAAGCGGCAGAGTACAATCTCATCAACCGGGCGGTGCCCAAAGAGACACTCGAGCAGGAGGTCCGCGATCTTGCCAATGGTCTTGCCCTCTACCCCAAAGACGGAATCGCATTCGGCAAAGTAACGAGAGAGATGATGTACACGACGATGGGTGTGGACAGGGGTCTCATGGACCATTACGTGATGCACAGCTTCCAGACAAACAGGGTCTACGACCCCGGAGAATTCAACTTCTTCAAGCAGAGGAAAGATAAGGGTGTAAGAGACGCGGCACACGACAAGCACGACTACTTCAAGGCGCTTGATAAATAGGGAGGCATGAGCACGGAGGTATTTGAAAAAGTGCGAAGCCGTGATCGTGAGTCAAGCTCGTGACTAAAAAAAGGAGGAAGGGTTATGGATGCAGCGTATTTGTTCGCGCAGAATTTTAGAAAGGTTGCCTACGAAAATCTGCCGCCGGAGATTGTGGAGATCACCAAGAAGGAAGTGCTTGATACTCTGGCCGTGGCCGTGGCAGGCACCGGGCAGCCGGGGCCGCGAGAGCTTCTTGAATTGGTACGGGAATGGGGTGGAAAGAAAGAGGCCTCCGTTGTCGGTTGCAAACAGAGGGTACCCGCGCCGAACGCTGCACAGGTTAATGCCACCCTGGTGCACACGAGGGACTATGACGATGTTCATGAAATGGCCGTCATGCATCCCGGAGTCGTGACCGTGCCCGTCGCCCTGGCAATGGCCGAATTGAAAGGCGGTCTTAGCGGCAAAGAACTGATCGCCGCCATTGCTTTAGGCGTGGATATGATTTGCAGGCTGGGCCTCGCTACGCGGCCCGGTGTAAGCCCTATAAAGACGGGCTGGCATTTTACCACACTGTACGGTTATCCCACTGCGGCTCTCACTGCGGGGAAAGTCCTTGGACTTGACGAAGAGCAGATGGTCAATGCCTTCGGCATAGCCTATCATCAGTGTGCAGGAAACGGACAGTGCGTGACCGACGGGGCGCTGACCAAAAGGATGGGTCCGGGATTCTCCGCAAGGGGAGGCGTGACCGCTGCGCTGCTTGCTCAAAAGGGTGTGACCGGCGCTAAAAACTCTCTCGAGGGGGAGAACGGTCTGTACAGGGTATATCACCACGGCGAATACGACCGAGGCATACTGACCCGTGATCTGGGGTCCTATTTCGAAGGCATTAACCTCTCCATAAAACCCTATCCGTGCTGCAGAGGAATACACCCGTCGATAGACGCGGCACTCGCCCTCAAATCGAAATACAGTATTGACCCCAAGAAAGTCAAAGAAATAACGATCGCAACGGGAGAGGCGAATTATACCCTTCTCTGCACGCCCTTCGATGCGAAAGTGAAACCGAGAAATCCGGTCGATGCCCAGTTCAGTATCCCCTGGGGTATTGCCACTGTGATTGCCAAGGGGCAGGTGGCCATGAAGGACTACACGCCTGAAGAGATTAAGAACCCCATCATCCTGGAGCTCACCGGTAAGTTGAAGGCTGAAATAGATCACAGCCTGGACAACGCCAGGGGCATTGAACCTGCCCGCGTGAAGGTTGTGATGGACAACGGCGATACCTTTGTCGAACAGGTCCAGCTCGCCCTCGGAACGCCGAGCAGACCCATGTCTTTCGACGATTGTGTGAAAAAATTTGAAGACATTGTTTCCTTCGCAGGAAAATGGATGAAGAAGGACCGTATGAACAAGGCAATTGATCTCACTGCGAAGCTTGAGAAGGTGGAAAACGTGACTGAGCTCATGGCTCTTTTCACGTGAATCGAGTAGCGGAGGATAAACCGGATCGTGCACGTAAGGTCACTCACGATCTTTGCACGATCCATGTGCTGTCTCACACATAGCGCTATTGCAGTACTAAACGACTCGGGAGTGGAAATGATTTATAACGGCCGCTCATGTGGAGGCGTGTTAAGAGTGCTAAAATCGGCCATGTCGGGAGGTGTCCTGTGAAGGCTCTTGTGGTCGGGGGCACCGGTCCTACCGGGCCACTCATCGTAGAAGGGCTGCACAAAAGAGGGTATGCCGTCACCATACTCCATACGGGAAAACACGAGGTGGAGTTCCAGTTCCCGGTGAAACACTTGCATGGCCCGATTCACTTCCTCGATGCTCTGAGCGGAATCCTTGAAAGAGAGACTTTTGATCTTGTTGTCGGCATGTACGGACGGCTGCGATACGTGGCACAGGCTATTACGGGAAAAACGCCTCGCTTCATAGCAGCGGGGGGCATGCCCTATGAGACCTTCGTTTCCGGCAACGACGATGGTGCACCGGTTCCCGTGCCCGTGAGGGAAGACGCTCCACTGTTTCGCGACAAAAAGAAAAACAATTTTACCTATCTCATGACCGTGAGTGAAGAGACGGTCATGAAGGCCCACTCCGAGGGTAAGTACACGGCGACCATCCTGCGTTTTCCCATGATCTATGGTCCGCGTCAGGTCGCCCCCAGAGAGTGGTGCGTCCTGCGGCGCATCCTGGACGGGCGAAGCCGTCTCATCGTCCCCGATGGGGGGCTCAAGCTCGAACGCAGGGGATATATAGAGAACGTGGCCCATGCAGTCTTCCTCACGGTCGACAAGCCATCGGAGTCCTCAGGCCGGATTTATAACGTGGGAGATGATGCGCTCTTCAGCCTGAGAGATTGGATTGAGCTCATTGCAGCACATTTTGACTATCGGCTGGAGATGATAAACATGCCCTTCGAGATTGCCCGTCCCAGCCGTCCTTACGCAGGGCGATATTTTCACTGGGTCCCTGATATCGAGAGGATCAAAGACGAACTGGGTTATACGGATCAGGTCTCACCCGAAGAGGGACTCAAGCGCACATTGGCGTGGTACATGGAGAATAGACCTGGAAAGGGCGGTGAGCTTGAGATCGCCCTCGGTGACGCATTTGACTATGACCTGGAGGATCGGTTGATCACCCGGTACGAACGGCTCGTGGCAGAGTTAAGACAGGATTTTCCTTCGACCTATCGGTTCCAGCATGCCTACGATCATCCGAAAGAGCGCGAGGAATCGACGAAGCCCGATTTGGCGAGGCACGGCAAGAGGGAAGCGAGGAAGAAAACATGAAATCGCTTTTGATGGGAGAGACCCGCTGGAACCAAAGACAGAACCGCCCCATCGCATGGGCGCAAAGCGCAGGATACCTGCCTCTCACTGGGGTTGCTTCCACTATGTGCCGATGCCAGCGTGGAAGTTACGATCTCGCCACCCGTAATTTTATTGACATCTCGTCCCGCACTGATATAATAACCTATCGTGATATTAACCTTTCGTTACTATGCGGGTTGCCGGGCACGAAGAATATGAAGAACCCTGACAGGCAGTTAGCGAAAAGCTCCCACATCGACAAGGCTTTAGACGAGCTTCATTCCATGTACTTCTCGCGTCTCATGGCCCTCTCGGATATCGTTAACCGGTACGTGGATATAGCGCTCAAGGATGAGGTCAATTGGCTGAGATTGAGGGCGCTCGTGGTGCTCACGGGCCTCGGAAAGGGTGCGATCAACTCGAGCGAACTGGCCAAGAACCTGTTAAGGCCGAATCAGAATATCACGAGGATTGTCGATGATTTGGAGCGGGATGGATTAGTTGCCAAAGTTCGAGACCGGGGGGATAGGAGGGTAATCACCGTCAGGATCACGAGGACCGGCCTCGACTACATCAGCCAGTCACTCGACAGGATAGCCACGGCTGAAAAGGAATTGCGCTTCTGTCTTAATAGAAGAGAATTGGGATCTATCGCAACCATGCTTCCGAAGGTTAGGCGTCATCTGGCAGGTCTTTTATCGGACGGCCCCAACCGCTTGAGGACCCATGCGGGTGCCTCAGGTGAAAGAAAGAAACATGGGAATGCTGTGAAGAGACGGCCCGGACAAGACGCAAAGATAAGCCCGTCGTCGAAGAGAAGGGTTTCAGGTTGATACCAAAGTTTTCTTACGATTCGGGAGGAACATAATGTTAGCCCAAGTATCGCTTACTCCAACGGAATCAAAAAAGCTCATCGGCAAAGCGGTGGCCGTGATGGAGCCGGTAAAAAGCGCGCGTAAACGAGGCCTCGTCGTGATGCATCCGAGCAGCAGCACCTATTTTGTGGTGGAGGCCATCACCGGAGATGCGCCGCCAACGAACGTCTGGCTCTGCGGGGCCATCGTGCCTAAAGGAGCGTGCGGGGAGATAGGCATCCACATGGGTGGGCATTCTCTGTTTGATCCCTCGCGTGCTTCAGACGGGCCTGAGAGGAAGCGTGGAGCGGGCAACTTCCCGTTCTCCTGGGTCTTAAGAAAAGGCGCATGGGCTAAGCAGGAAACCTTGGGTGAACTCCTTGAGCAGATGGGGCCTGAGGATGTGTACATAAAGGGTGTGAACGCCCTCGACGCCTCAGGTAACGTGGGCGTGCTCTGGGGAAATGATATCGAAGGGGGCAGCGCCGCCCTGGTTATGAAGATGCAACGCAAAAGAGGTTTTAAAGTGGTGTATCCCACGGGTTTGGAAAAACTCATACCGGGGTCAATACAAGTGGCTGCGAAGAATGCAAAAAAATTCCAGTACGACTATGCTATGGGGGTTTCCTGCGGACTACTGCCCGTAAAGGGTGAAGTGCTTACGGAACTGAAAGCGATTGAGCTACTATCCGGTGCACAGGCAACGGTGATATCTGCGGGCGGTGTGGGAGGCGCGGAAGGCGCCGTGACCATGGTAATAAAAGGAGAAGAGCGCGCGGTGCGCAAAGCGGTGGAACATATAGAGGATTCAAAAGGGGCTAAGCTTCCCGCGGTACGTCTGGCAAACTGCGCGGACTGTCCGAATCCGCTTACGATCTGTACGTTCAGGCTTAGTGGCAAACCGTGGGTTCAATGGTGATCACGTTTGATAAGAGACTGAGGGAATGCCCGGCCGGTTCTTTGGATAAACGATAAGGCAGGTCGGAAGAACATATGATAGCACAAATCAATTTGACGCCGACAGAATCCAAGAAGCTCATGGCCAAGGCCATCGCTCAGATGGATCTGGCAAAGCATGCGTTAGCGCATGGCATGGTGGTCATCCATCCGAGCAGCAGCACCTATTTCCTCGCCGAGGAACTTTCAGGCAAGAATCCGAGATACGACAACTGGGTATGTGGAAGCATCATACCCAAAGGCCTTTGCGTAGAGATGGGTATCATGTCGAGCGCTCCGGCCCGGGATGAGAATAAGGCGCTTGACCCCGGAGGCTTCCCGTTTCAGGTAGTCATCAAGGGTGGGGAAGTTTCCACAGGTCAGCCGCTTGCGAGCCTCCTTGAACAGATGGGACCTGACGACCTGTATGTAAAAGGGGTGAACGCCCTCGATATGGACCGAAATGTAGGGGTGTTGATAGGCCACCATTCAGGCGGGGGAACAATTGGAAAGGTGCTTGCCGCTCACAGAAAGAAGTCTTTCAACATAATCTATGTGGCTGGTCTGGAGAAGCTGATACCCACACCCGTTGATGAGGCCTCAAAGGTGCTGAGAAGACGTGATATCGAATATGCCATGGGCATGGTCGTGGGCATGGTTCCTATCAAAGGAGGGACCGTAATCAGCGAGCCGGAGGCGTTCAAAATCCTGGCCGGCTGCACTGCCATACCGGTAGCAGGAGGCGGAATCGGCGGGGCAGAGGGTTCTGTAACGTTGATTCTGGAAGGCGACACAGAGTCGGTGAAAAAGGCCGTCGGTTATGCGGAACAGTCAAAGGGGGCGAGATTGCCCCAATTTCGCGGCCGTAGCTGTACGGGCTGTCCCAATGCCGACTGCCAGTTTCCGGTTGGAGCAAAACCGTGGGACTTGTAAGACGATAACGGAGGGTACTTTTGACGGCGTACGCCGTCATTCAAACGAATCGGAAGGAGGATTGTTATGAAAACGAGAGGACTCATAGGCGTGGTAGTGGTGTTGGCAGCGGCCGCACTTATCCTGTGTGCCGTGCCGTCTGCGGTTAGGGCCCAGCAGGCTCGTCCGATTGAGCTTACGTTCGGTTCGCCCTATGCAGCCGAGATGCCTGTTTCACAGCCGAATAAGGACTGGATGGAGAAGATGGAAAAAGACACAGGTGGACGGGTACACTTTAAGACGTTCTGGGGTGGAACTGTTATCGATGCGGCGGAGGGTCACACGGAACTTGCCCAGGGCGCCGCTGATGTGGGCGAAATATCGGTCATCTTCGCGAGGAGCGGATACTACATAGCCAAGGGCACGTTTCTGTTCAATTACGGCGCCCCCAATCAGCAGGTTGTGAGGCGTGCTGCGGAGCAGGTGCGGGCAAAGTTCCCTCAAATCGAGGCTGAATACAAGGGGCTCAAGCCCATGGCGTGGAGCGCGAATGCGGCAACCCATCTTATCACCCGGAAGCCTGTCCGGAAACTCTCGGACCTCAAGGGTATGAGAATACGGCCGCTCGGTGATTTTTCCAAGGTTTTCGCCGCACTGGGCGCCGAGGTGGTGCAGATGCCTGGAGCGGATTTGTATGTGGCCTTGCAGAAGGGCATAATTGACGGGGCCATGATGCCTGGTGTCGCATACGATAGCTTCCATCTCGATGAGGTGGCAAAGTACATTACCATGCTCAACGTGTATCAATCCTACACCGCTCAGAGGGCCATGAACCAGGCCAGCTTGAATAAACTGCCACCTGACATCAAGAAGATATTCGAAGGGAGTATTGACTGGTGGGGCGCCGATGCGGACCGCATTCTGAACAAGATCAGCGATGACGGTCTCCAGATCGCCAAGAAAGGAGGTGTTGAATTCATAAACCTCTCCAAGGAGGATATGCAAAAGTTCAATGACGCGGTAAAGGTTGAGGCCCTTAAGTCTGCGCAGGACCTGGATGCAAAAGGTCTGCCCGGGACACAGATATTCAATGAAACACGGCGCCTGATTGAGGCCGCCAGTAAATAGGAAAAACCGGAGAGACCGGCAGGGGATGGACTTGAGCGCATGAAGCGACAGGCCTTCCCGCCGGTCTTACGCAAGATGGAAGATTGGATAAGACAAAACCATTTGGGTGTAGAGAGGTGTGTCATATGGGTGCGTTAGAGAGAATCCAAAAGGTCATTAACAGGATTGGGGCACTGACGTCTGGTCTTGGAATTGTTCTTCTGGCATCGGTTGGAGTCGTACTCGTTACAGGCGTCGTGATGCGGGTCCTTGGCAAAGCGCTTTCGGGCGCTTTCGATCTCGTCCAAATTCTTATCGTGGGCGCGGTCGCTTTTGCCTTTGTGGACTGTGAACTCAGAAACAGGCATGCGAGGGCTGAAGTCGTGGTCGAGCGGTTAAAGCCAAAACTTCGGGCCTGGTTTGAAAGTCTCACAACGCTCTGTGCGCTTTTCTACTGGGTTGTCGTGTTTCTGGCGGGTGCGCAGCTTGCGTTAATGAAATACGCCGAACACGAAGAGACAGACATGCTTAAGGTCCCCATCGCTCCGTTCAGGGGAGCCTGGCTCTTCGGACTCGCCCTGCTATGCGTTGTCGTCTTCATCAAATTGATAAATCACGTCAAGAGAGGGGTGTCGAAATGAGTCCGGAGGTCATTGGGTTATTAGCGTTTGTCGTCCTCTTCGCGCTCCTCGCCATGGGCATGCAGATCGGCGTGGCAATGGGTTTCATCGGTTTTATCGGCATGTGTATCCTGTATCCTATTCCAGGTGCCATTGTAAAGATAGCGGTGACCCCTTTTGAGATCGCCTCCAACTATAACTTCGCCGTCATGCCCCTATTCATCTTCATGGCCCAGATCACCCTTGTCTGCGGGTTCGGGGCCGATCTGTACCGGGTTGCAGCAAAATGGCTCGGCCATCACCGGGGAGGCCTCGCCATTGCAAGCATCGGTGCGGCAACCGGTTTTGCGGCCTGCAGCGGGTCGAGCCTCGCCACTGCCGCCACGGTGACGGTTGTGGCCCTGCCTGAGATGAAGAAGTACAACTACGATATGGGACTCGCATCCGGGGCACTGGCGGCAGGCGGTACCATCGGCAGTCTTATCCCACCGGCCGGCACCCTGATTGTATATGCGATCCTTACAGGGGTTTCCATCGGTCAGCTCTTTGCGGCAAGTCTCATCCCGGCGGCGCTTACCGTTCTCGCATACGTGCTAGTTGTGCATGTCCTTTGCAGGATGAAGCCCAAGCTCGGCCCTCCGATACCGAAAGTGCCTTTGATGGAAAGGATCGCGTCATTAAAGGACTGCTGGGAACTGCTTCTGTTACTCATATTCGTCATAGGGGGCATGATCATCGGCTGGTTCACGCCTACGGAGGCCGCAGCGATTGGGGCCGCCGGTGCAACGCTACTCGCCGCCGCGAGAAGACGCCTTACCTGGGAGGCCTTTGTCAGAGCGGCAAAAGATACCATGACCACATCCGGCATGATTTACGTGATACTCATCGGGGCCATCGTATTCAATGGTTTTTGCGCGAAGACGCTCATCCCCATGGCTGCCGCAGACTGGATAGCTGGTCTGAAAGTAGCCCCCTGGCTCGTTATTATGGCCATGATGTTGATCTATTTTCTCATGGGAATGGTCATGGAAGCGCCCTCAATCCAGATCCTCACCCTGCCGGTCTTTTATCCCATAGTGGTTAACGCACTGGGGTACCACCCGGTTTGGTTCGGGGTAGTTCAGGTTCGTATGCTGGAGATCACAAGTATCACGCCGCCACTTGGCATGGTTGCCTATGTGATCGCCGGCATAGACAAAGATCTGACCCTGTACACGGTGTTCAGGGGTGTTATGCCTTTTCTTCTCATGGAGATTGTCACACTGCCCTTGTTCCTGTTCGTTATGCCCATTACCATGTGGCTTCCGAGCCTTTTGCGTTAAGGCATGATTATGAGGGTCAGCGGTGCTTAAGCTTAAGCGATTGATGCGGGCAGCAAGAGTGTTGAAGCCAGAGCTGAAAAAAGTTTGTGCGACGCGTAGAGATCCGAAATCATGTCTTACGGAACTGCTGCAAAAGACAATTTGGCCATGGCCAATTCTCGATAAGGATATTGCATCATGAATGAACCTCGATTAACAAAAAGGAATGAACCTCTCAAGGCAGATATGGTGGTCATCGGCGGCGGCGGCGCCGGTCTCTCAGCGGCAGTCTCCGCAACCGAGAGAGGGGCCAGTGTGATCGTTCTCGAGAAGAGGGGTGCTCCGGGGGGCAACACGGCTCTCGCCTCCGGCTTATTCGCCGCTGAGAGCCCTGCGCAAAAAAGGGCCATGATCGATGCATCGAGAGATGGACTCTTTCAGACCATCATGGACTGGACCCACTGGAAAACCAATCCCCGGATTGTGCGGGCCATGATAGACCGTTCCGGTGAGACCATTGAATGGCTCGAAGGACTTGGGTGCAGCTTCGCCGTCATGCCCTTCTATCCCAATCACGCCCCGGCAACTATGCACATACCCTCACGTCGCGCCGCGGTCACCGACGCACTTGTCAAGTACTGTAACGACCTCGGCGTAAAGATACTGACGCGCACCGAGGCAAAGAAGATCCTCACCGGAAAAAGGGGCGAAGTGAAGGGTATCCTGGCCACGATAAGAGGTCGGGATGTGAGCATCACCACAAATCGGATAATTATCTCCACGGGAGGGTACGGGGGCAACAAGGAACTCATCAAGAAATACTGTGCGTACTACCATGACAGTATGGGTCTTATCGGACTGCCTAACATGGGTGACGGTTTACGCCTTGCGACCGAGGCGGGCGCGGCAACAGAGGGGCTTGGCATGATCCAGATGGAAGGACCCTGCACCCCGAGGTCCGTACGCCTTATGATTGATATGCCCGATTCCGGTAAGCTGCCCGTGATGCTCGGCCAGATTGCTCTGGAGCCGCAAACCGTCTGGGTAAACAAGAGGGGAGTCCGGTTCATCGATGAAACCGCTGGTACGAGCCATTTTACAACCTCCAACGGCGTAGCGCGACAGCCCGAAGCGATCTGTTTTTCGCTTCTTGACAGCAGTATGGTGCGGGGGATTAGCGAAAAGGGTATTATCCTGGGCAGGGGACCTATGGGGCCGTTACTCGGAAGCAAGCTTCCTGGATTAGAACGGGAGCTTAAAGCTCAGGCAGAGCATGGCACCCTGTTCTTCGAACAGGTCGATCCTGAGAGTTGCAATGGCTGTGGCCTCTGCATCGATGCCTGTCCCATGTATCTCACGGGCCTCGATACTAAGGTGACCGACAGAAATGAATGTCCACCGTGCAGGGTGGCGTGCCCGGCAGGTGTCGATATGCGAAGCTATGTGTACCTCATGAAGTCGGGTAAGATTCGCGAAGCATACGAGGTGTTGAGAGAGTCCCTACCTCTCCCTGCCATAACCGGTCGTATTTGTCCTCATCCCTGTGAGTCGGAATGCGCGCGCAAAGAGGTTGATGAAGCCGTGAATATTAATTCGCTGGAGCGCTTCGTAGCCGATCAATGGCTTGAGGAAAAGGCAGAACCAATAGCGCGTATGCATGACGCCCGGGTAGCGATAATAGGTTCCGGCCCCGCAGGGCTTTCGTGCGCTTACTTTCTTACGAAGATGGGTTATGCCGTGACGGTATTTGAGTCCATGCGCGAACTCGGCGGGATGTTGCGGACGGCCATACCGGAATACAGATTGCCCCGGGATGTGCTTGACGCCCAGCTCGCATATATCCGTGATATGGGCGTTGAATTCAAGACAAACGTGACCGTAGGCAGGGACATAGCGTTTAAAGAACTCCAAAAGGACTATCAGGCTATTTTCGTGGCTATGGGAAGCCAGCTCAGTAGAAGAATCGAGTTGCAAGAAATGGCCCACGAGAACGTTCTCTGGGGCCTCGATTTTTTGCGTGATATTAACCTGAAAAAAGGTTCCCGAGTCAAGGACAATGTGGTAGTCATTGGCGGCGGCAACGTGGCGATAGATGTGGCCTTGACTGCGTTCAGAGTCGGCGCAAGACAGATTACGGTTGCCTGCCTCGAACAGAGGGATTCCATGCCGGCCTTCGAAGATGAAGTGCGAGAAGCACTGCGCGAGGGCATCCATCTTCAGGCGGGGTGGGGGCCTGGAAAGATTCTTTTGGACGGCAACGATGTGGCCGGCATCGAGCTCATACGATGCACAAGTGTTCTCGACGAGCAGGGAAAATTCAACCCGGTTCTTGATGAATCGACCGTTATGAAGATTGACGCAGACACGATTATCCTCGCCGTTGGGCAGGCAACAGACCTTTCAACCCTCCCGCATGATATGGCGACCTCCGATGGCCTGATCAAAGTCGATCCTTCGACCCTCGAAACAAATATTCCGGGGATCTTTGCCGGAGGAGAGATAACCTCCGGTCCATCGATGGTTATCGAGGCTATCGCAGCCGGAAGAAAGGCCTCCGTCTCCATAGACCGCTATCTTAAAGGGCAGGATTTGAAGGACGACAGCACGGTTCGCACGGGACGGGTCGAAAAGCCCCCTAAAGAAGGCATACCAACGCTACCGAGGCAGAATGCTCCTGTGTCCGGCGCCCAGGCGAGAAAGGCCGATTTTTCGGAAATTAAAACCGGATTTGACGAAGACATGGCTTATTTCGAGTCCCGGCGATGCATGACCTGCGGAAGCAGGGCGCTTCTCAACCCTGTGGAAGAGTGCCGGCTTTGCCAGGCCTGCGAACGAATCTGTCCGCAGAAGGCGCTCTCCATCCTGCCCGGGAAAATCGTGGAGCCTCTGGTAAAGATAGCCGATTCGTGGGATGGGATAGCGGCCTGGATAGGACTCGATGCGAGAACGCTCAAGCGTACCATCGACGACTACAACAGTGCCTGCGACGCGGGTCATGATCCGACTTTTGCAAAAGACAGAAGGTATTTGATCCCACTTGCTACCCCGCCCTTCTACGCAATCCAATGCGGGGCCGACTACCTCGATACCATAGGCGGTATCAAAATCAACGAACGTATGGAGGTTCTCAACAAAGAGGATGACCCTATCCCTGGCCTTTTTGCCGCCGGCATCGATACGGGCGGATGGGAGGGAGACACCTATTGCGCAAAACTCGCCGGGACAACCTTCGCTTTTGCCATTAATTCTGGCCGCATAGCCGGAGAGAATGCGGTCTTATCGCTACCCGGCAAAAAGAAGAAATGACGGCAAACGTACATATGATACGATGCTCAAGATAACCCTGTCTGGAGCCGGATTATTATTTCAGTATGATGCACATCATGGTCAGTCCTATGGCCGGTTTAGTAGGATCATTTGTCTCTACTGTTGCTCGTCAGGGGATTGCGAGGCATTGCGCAAGCTAAAGAGTTAGGAGGATTCATGGATGCGCTGAATCGTCTTGAAGAGGTGGTGAAGAGTCTTAAACGAAACCGGTTCGATGCGGTACTCGTTGAGAACGCAGATGAGGCCACACAGAAGATACTCGAAATAGTGCCTGTAAACGCTTCGGTGGGTGTGGCGAACTCGGTGACCATTCGTCAGCTTGGTGTGGTAAAGCGCTTGCAGGAGAGAGGAACCACGGTCCTCGATCCGGTGGCGCCGTCATACGGTCTCGCCGAGTTCAAAGAGGAGCTCATCATGCCCACGCTTCTCAAGGCTACTCTTGGCTCCGACGTGTTCATATCGGGCACCAATGCGCTTACCCGGGACGGCAAACTTGTCAACATCGACGGCCTTGGAAATCGAGTCACGGGCATAGTCTTTGGGGCGCGTACGTCCGTTGTGGTAGTTGGACGGAACAAGTTGGTGTTAAACGTCGAAGAAGCGCTCGATCGTATCAGAAACACGATTACGCCCACACTCACGAAGAGGAGGAATCTCCCTCTCCCTTGTGCAAAAGCGGGTAAATGCATGGACTGCAGTATGCCCGAGAGGGCGTGCAACGTTACCGTCATCGTGGAGAAAAAACCTCCCCTCACGGACATGAAGGTAATCGTGGTCAATGACGACCTGGGGCTTGGGTGGGACCCTGGGGCACCGCCTCACGAGATTGACAGAATACGGGCCAAGTATGAAGAGTTCGATTGGCCTTACGTGCCGGCATGGCAGGAATTCAAAGCCAAAAGGGGTAAAAAGTAGCGCAATAAATGGTAAAGGTCAAACATGGAAGAGAGCAAATATAGTAAATACGTGGTGAGTGAGCCTAAACCTCATCCCAAGGTGCAACCTGAGCTTGCCCACCATACGAAACGGCGCGATAAAGGGTACCTCGAAGGCTGGATGAGGCCGGCGGAAGGCCAGTTTCTGCCAACAGAGGCGCTCGGCGACTGCCGGATACGCTGCGTGATCGCACGGCAACTGGGTCTCCCTGATCCACAGCCCTTCCTCGATGCGCACACCCATGGCGCCGATGAAATCATCATGTTTCTGTCTACGACCCCTGACGGTACCCTCGGCGCGGATGTAGATATACAAATGGGGGAAGAGGGTGAACATCACAAATTCAACAAGACGACCGTGGTGTACGCGCCCAAAGGGCTTTTACATGGTCCGATCTGGTATAGCAATTTCGAGGAAGGAAGGGTTTTCTATCTCATCACGATCATGCTCCAGGCAGAATATGATTAGCAAGGAGGGCCCCATGACACTGGAAGACAAGAAGAATGTAGTACTCGCTTTTTTCAAAACCGCGTTTGAGGACAAAGAACCTGAGAAGGCGATCGAGCTGTACGTAGGTGATTATTACCGACAGCACAACCCTGGAGTTCCTGACGGTAAGGAATCGTTTGCCGCATACGTGAAGATGCGCTCGGCGAAAAATCCGGGTCGAAAGATCCTTCTCAAGCGCATAATCGCTGAGGGTGACCTGGTTATGCTCCACTCTCACAACATTTTCGCACCGGGTGACGAGGGCCACGCGCAAGCCCCTTTTGGCGTTGCCTCCATAAATATCTTCCGGTTGGAAAACGGGAAGGTCGTAGAACACTGGGACGTGAGGGAGCCGGTGCCGGGAAGTGCCGTTCATGCCAATACCATGTTTTAGAGGCGTATGAGCGCGCGAAAGGTGTATCTATTGCGCTATCGGCAAAGACAATAATGCTTGCACCCTTAAAGGCAGGTCGGGCATATAAAGAAGGGAGAAGATGATGAGGTTTCAAAAACTTCTTGAACCGTTTCATATTGGAAAAGTGCAGACGCGGAACCGGATAATTAAGACCGCCGCCGGCACAAGTTTCTGGGTCCCCGGAGAGCGCCGTGTCTCAGACAAAGCTCTGGCTTATTATGAGGCTGTTGCCAAAGGCGGCGCCGGCCTCATCATGATGGAGTCACCTATAGTAGAATATCCCTTCGATGAACCGGGAGATGTGCGCATGCGCATTGACGACGACAGGTTCATTCCGCAGTTGAGTGAACTAGTCGGGGTCATCCACAAACACGGTTGCCCCACATTTGTTCAATTCTATCATCGCGGTCCCTGGAACCAGCCGTACGCAAAGATGCGGCCCCGTTACGCAGCCTCCGCAGTGAAGCCACCCGTGTCCGAGTTCGATTTTCCGGTTGAGGGAGAGCCCCGGGAGCTGACCGTGGCCGAGATAGCGGAACTCGTACAACTTTTTGCGGAGTATTCGGAACGGGCGAGGCAGGCAGGCTTCGATGGGGTAGAACTCAACGCCGGGGGCGACCACCTGTTTTCCACGTTTTTGTCCCGCCGTAATAACAAGCGAACCGATGCCTACGGTTATGCAAGTATTGAGCAGAGAAGCCGTTTTCTCATAGAGATGATCAAGGCGATAAAATTGAGGTCAGGTCAGGATTTCCCCGTCAGCATTCTTATCAACGCCGTTGAGGGAGGCGCTGGAGATGAGGGCATGACCTTTGAGGAGAGTAAGGCCATTGCCGTGACCCTAGAAAGGGCCGGAGCAGATGCGCTCCATGTGCGATCCCACTGGTTCGGTCACCACCTCGGCTCTTATAACCAGGACAACCTTTTTTATCCTGAACCTTTCATCCCGCTTGCTTCATTCCCCGCGGGGCCTGACTGGAGTCACCAGGGCAAGGGTGTTAATGTCCCCGGCGCTGAGATCATCAAGAAAGTAGTCAACATTCCGGTCATCACGGTGAGTGGGATAGAACCGATGCTTGGCGAAGAGATCTTAAGAAATGGGAAGGCTGACTTTATCGGCATGTGCAGACCGCTCTTTGCAGACCCCGAGCTTCCCAATAAACTGGCGGCCGGTAGGGTTGAAGATATCGCACCATGTACCCGCTGCAGTACCTGTCAGAAAATGAACGGGCTTCCCAAAGAGTGCAGGGTCAACGCGGCGCTCGGCACCACCGACTATGAGATCGGCAGGGCAGCGACACCTAAGAAAGTGCTTGTGGTCGGCGGCGGACCGGCGGGTATGGAGGCGGCGCGGGTGGCTGCCTTGAGGGGACACGAGGTTACTCTTATAGAGAAGATGCACACACTGGGAGGCTCCCTACCCATAGCGGCCCTGGTTAAAGGCATGGACATCGAAAATCTGCCTAATCTCATTGCCTATCTCAAAAGACAAATCCGAAACGCAGGCGTCAACGTGGTAACGGGCCGGCAGTTCGATCCTTCCATGATCGATCGGTTCAAGCCTGATGTGGCGATAATAGCCGTGGGAGGCGTACCGTCTGTTCCAAAGATAGCCGGCATAGAGGGGCGTAATGTGGTCAAGAGTTCCGAACTCCATAACACCCTCAAGATCTTCTTGAGGTTCTTAAGCCCTGCAAGGCTCAGATGGCTCACCAGGTTTTGGATGCCCGTGGGGAAAAATGTAGCGATCATAGGAGGGAAGATAGCGGCCTGTCAGCTGGCCGAGTTTCTCGTGAAGCGGGGAAGAAAAGTGACCGTAGTCGATAACGGAGAGACGCTTGGAGAGGGCCTGGTTCCTGAGCGAAAAAATCGCCTGTTTTCATGGTTCAAGAAGAAAGGAGTCTTAGTGTATCCGGGTGCGGTCTGTGACTCGATCTCGGACAAGGGGTTGACCATCACCACACAGGGAGGAGAAAAACTTACCATTGCCGCGGACACCATAATTCCGGCTATAGCCCTGTCAACGAATCACAGTCTGGTTGAGGCACTCGGGAGCAGGGTGGCAGAAGTCTATGCCATTGGAGACTGTGAGAAATCAGGGCTCATACCCGATGCGGTCGCTGATGGATGGAAAATAGCAAAAGGCTTGTGAGTCTTGGCTGAAGACGTCATTTTATACGCAAGAAGCATCCCGTTTTGCGCGTCCGGCATGAGACATGGATGCTTAGAGGGCTCTGTACCACGCCGGACGCGGGATCAAAGGGTCAGCTTTTTTTGTGTTAGTATGATTTAAATCATGGTCAGTCTTGTGAACGGTTTAGTAGGATCATTTCTGCATGCGACTCGCGGGTTTTTGTTCTTTGCCGGTGGTTTCCATCTTTGGAGCGCAATACATTGCTCATAATTTCAGTGTCTGTCATGGAAAGTGGGGTTGATGAGGGGTGGCTTACTTAGTATACGAGCGAGTTGGGATCGTGATCACGTCGTTGTTACCCTGCGGTTCGCACTTAAGACGGGCGTTAATTCAGGTCTTTTCCGCACAGCACGACAGAACCTCTGTCAGAAACATAGTGAGAGAACAACCAGAAAATTGGGGTGGAGGAGCGTAAACATGATGAAGAATACCTGGACCATAGCACCGCTTATCCTTGGAACGGCGGTCAGAGACAAATCACAGACCCTTCTTTACCGGGATTATGGCGTTCCGCTTGCCGGTGCACTTCTTGCCTGGCTTCTCGTGAATGGCGATGAGAGAGTGCTCGTTGATGCCGGTGCATTCGGTCGCGTGGAGAGGCCTGAGGTGGCAAACCGTTATGACCAGACGCCCGAACAGCGGATGGAGCCCCAGCTCAAGCGGTTCAACACGTCTTGTGATCAGATACGGCTCGTGATCAATACCCATCTGCATCTGGATCACGCGGGAGGAAACGACTATTTTCCAAAGGCCACCTTCGTGGTCCAGAAGAAGGAGATGGAATACGCACAGAACCCGCTGCCAATTCACAGAGGGGCCTATGACGTGGATTTCTCAAATATGACTTTCGAGTATGCGGACGGCGATGCTGAGATCCTTCCGGGTATCAGGGTAGTATTTACTCCGGGGCACTCCCCCGGAGGCCAATCGGTGCTTGTCGACACGGAAAAGGGCCTCCACATCATAGCCGGCGATACGATAACCCATTTTATCAACATGGAGGTTCCCCCGGGTACTTCCTTCTGGCCAAACGGGATATATGTGGACTTGAGGGATTGCTACTGGAGCCTCGATCGTTTAAGAGACCTCGGGGGTTTTATTCTTCCCGGGCACGATACACTCGTCATGAAAAAGGAGCTTTATCCGTAAGCTGAAGAAGTGAAGGGAAACGAGAAACCCTACAACAGATAGTACCGGACGGCGCTGTGGGAGCATCTCTTAAGGTTCTTCGGGAAAGAAGTCTCCGAAAGTAGCCGTTCCGGAAAAACGAACAGGGAGGTAAGGGGAATGAAGAAAATAGGGAATGGTATCCTCTTGTTGGTTGCGATGTTTCTTGTCGTGGCCGGGTTTTCAGCCAACGCCGTGGCGCAGCAGAATAAGGTCATCGAAATAACCTACGGCACGCCCTACCCGGTTGATCACATGTTCAGTATCACCGATAGGAAGTGGATGGATAAAATCGAGAAGGAGACGGATGGACGGATAAAATTCAAACCGTATTGGGGCGGGGCAGTAATCGGCGGCCGCGACGCTGCACAGGAGTTGGTCCAGGGGGCAGTTGACATGGCCTTTGTCAACCCCACGACCTCGAAGAGCGGTTTTCCCATTACCAAGGCGAGCTTCATCTTCATGTACGGTGTAAAGAACCTCGAGGTGGGCGCCAAGGTCTGGAAGGAGCTTATGGTCAAGTTCCCCGAGATTGAGCAAGACTATAAGGGAATGAAGGTACTCTGCTGGGCCGGTAATATGAACCAGCTTCTTCTGAGAAAGCCGGTACGTAAGACCGAAGACCTGAGAGGCATGAGGATAATGGCATTCGGTGACGTTACGCTCGCGCTTAAGGAGTTAGGGGTAGAAGGCATGTCCTTGACTGGTTCTGAAATCTACGTTTCGCTGCAAAAAGGTATCTTAGACGGCGTCTTTATGCCGTCTGAGGCACTCGATTCCCTGAAGCTGGGCGAGGTTGCAAAATACGCTCTCATGATCAATTTTTACCGTTCCCGCACCGGCATGAGGATGATGAACCTCAATAAGTATAACAGCCTGCCTGCCGACATCAGGAAGATAATAGACAAGAATATAGATTTCTATGGCGATGAGACAGAAGCCGTGTTCAACCAGAGAGAAGCGAGCGGTATGGGCACGAACACGCACGGCGTCGAATTCATACGTCTCTCCAATGAAGATCTGGCCAAGTTCTATGCCCCGATTAAGGCGATGGCAGCCCAGAGGGCCAAGGAACTTGATGCGATGGGCCTACCCGGCACCAAGATACTCAACGAGGCGCAGCGTTTGATCCAGCTTTACAACAAGTAACGACGGACACGCGCTAGAGCGTGCCAAAGCAAACTGAGCAAAAATAAGGGGCGCCTGTCACGGCGCCCCTTTACCTCAACCGACAGGAAGGTAAAAATAGATTAGCGTGAACGAGGAGGAGATTAGCTATGGGTAACACAATAAATTTTCAGAAGCTCCTTGAGCCGGGTTACTTCGGCAAGGTTAAGACGAGGAATCGAATCATAAAAACGGCTGCGGGCACGCATTACTCAAATAGAGACCATATGCGCATGAGCCCGGAAACGCTGGCCTATTACGAGGGTCTCGCGAAAGGGGGCGTCGGTCTTATTATAGTGGAGAGTCCGTCCGTCCATTTGCCCGAAGCCGGACCCAGACACCGCCTCGACGATGACATATATATTGAGGGGTACAAGGGCCTCACCACCGTTATCCATAAGCACGGCTGTCCGGCGTTTATCCAGCTCTATCACGGCGGGCCTATGGGTGGCAAGGGGGCGGAGGGTCTGGTGGCCGCCACCGCGATGACTCTCGAGTCCGAGACCGACCTGCATAACGAAATGCCGCACGAGCTTACTATCGAAGAGATAGAAATGTTTATAGACAAATTTGCGAGCGCCGCAGTAAGGGCGGCCAAGGCCGGATTCGACGGTGTCGAGATAAACGCGGGAAGCAGCCACCTGTTTCACAGCTTCATCTCTCCCTTCTGGAACAGGCGTACGGATATCTACGGAGGTAGCATCGAGAACAGGGCAAGGTTCCTCGTGCAGACGATAAGAGAGGTTAAGAAGCGCCTGGGAGACGACTTTCCTGTGGGCTTCATTATCAACGGCATAGAGATAGGCATGGCCGCAGGTATCGATAACAGCAGGATGCTTACGCCCGAACTAAGCCTGGCCACCGCAAAACTCGTGCAGGAGGCGGGCGCAAATATAGTCCATGTAAGGAGCGAATGGACAGGAGCCCATCAGGTGGGATGGCTTCCCGAACTTCGCTTTTTTCCCGAGGCTCCCTTCCCCACAGACACGTTTCCCAAAGAGTACTACTGGCAGGACAGGGGCGCCGGCCCCAACAGGATGTTGGCCGCAACCTTTAAAAAGAACCTCTCCATGGCCGTTATGACCGTAGGCAAGATCAGCCCCGAGTTGGGCGAGATGATGCTTAAGGAGGGCATGTGCGACTTCATAGGCATGACCCGTCCGCTCAACGCGGACCCTGAGCTTCCCCGCAAGATTGCCGAGGGGAGCTTGAGCGATGTTCGGCCCTGCACCCGATGCAACACGTGCACAGGCGTTGCCGACCACAACGTGCTGCGCCGCTGCAGGATAAATGCCGCCATGGGCACGCCGCAATTCGAGGTTGAAAAGGCGGCGCAGAAAAGAAATGTTCTCGTTGTCGGTGGTGGTCCGGCGGGCATGGAAGCGGCCAGGGTGGCGGCGTTAAGGGGCCACAACGTCACGCTTTACGAGAAAGCATCGAAGCTCGGTGGCCTGCTGCCCCTCGCGTCCATGGTGAAAGGACTTGAGATCGAAGATCTGCCCGCCATTACGCGATATTTCGCTCACCAGTTTGACAATCTGGGTGTTAAGGTCAACCTCGGCAAGGAAGTCACCACTGAGATCGTCAAAGAGTTGAAACCCGACGCTGTGGTTGTGGCAGGCGGAGGTCTTCCGAACGAGATGAACATCCCCGGAAACAAGGCACGCAATGTGGTAAGTAGCCCCGCTCTGCACCGCATGCTGAAATTCTACCTGAAGTTCTTGGACCCCAAGACTCTGCGGTTACTGACAAAGCTCTGGATGCCGCTCGGCAAAAACGTGGTGGTTATGGGTGGCCCCCTCCATGGCGTCGAGCTGGCCGAATTCCTGGTAAAGCGAGGCAGGAAGGTTACCATTGTGGAAACGTCCGAGACGTTAGGGGAAGGCATACCCCCGATTATCAAGCCGTATGTTTTGCAATGGCTGCGAAAGAAAGGCGTTACCATGATAACCGGGGCCACCTATGACGGGATAGAGGGCAAGTACCTGACGATAACGACAAAAGACGGGAAGAAACAACGCCTCGTGGCCGACACGTTCGTGCCTGCTCTGCCCCTGAAGCAGAACACAGGATTAGTCGAGGCCTTGAAGAAGACGGGCGTCAAGGTGATTCCCATCGGAGACTGCGACAATCCTGGACTGATAGTGGACGCAATCGCCGCCGGCTGGAAGGTTGGTAACACAATTTAGCTTTGAACAGGGGATGGTGTTCCTGATCCAGTTCTACTTTCCAGGAATCGGCCATCTCATGCACGGCGTCGATGCTCTTTTCTTCTATAGCCACTGCGGCCACGCCGCTCTTTCCGAGGAGCAGATTCGTGAAATCGATTCTGGATCAGCCCCTGTTTACCATCAATGGAAGCGGCGGCAGATTTAGCATTCGAAAAAAATGCGGAGAATTCACGTCTCTAATCATCGAATCCGGAGTTCTTGAATAGAGTCCAGTTTACTTTCTTTCTCTGCTCTTCGGTCAAATACTCCGGAAGGACCTTCTGTGTGTTCACGGCAGCCTGATGAATCCGAAACATGATCCATGGACGTCTCGTATTGACGATCCTGTAAAATCCATGAGGCAAGCCAGTCGGAAGACATATAGCCGATGTCCGGTTGATCACGTGTTTTTCCATTTCGGGACCGAGCGATATCTCGACTTCTCCGCCCAGGTCGAACGGATTTTCGGGATCCGTACCAATGAGAAAGAGAATTTCAGGTTCCTTGTGCATGTGCGGTGGATGGCCTATATCCGTCTCGTGATGCTGCCTTTCGGGCGTTACCCAGTGCACAAAGTACGTGTTGCTTCCCGGGAATTCTTTTTGTGTAAGCACCTGAATCCATCCCTGGCCTTCCGGAAACGTGCTGTCTTCTGCGTTAATGATGTATTTCCCATACAGTGAATCGGCCATCTTCTCCCTCCTGCATTTTTTGCTCGACACTTATAATGTACGTTTTGATGTACACATTATGCACAGACGGAATCTGCAGTGCTCTTTGCCCTCACCCCTTCAACGCCTCCACACATTTTGAAAGCAGATACTAAGAAGTATCTAGCATATCTACGAAATTCTACTAAAGAACGAAGGTTACAGATATGATTTGAGTCATAATCGGTTCAAGAATTCTGATTAATTCCAGTACCCTAAGCAAATAGGATAAGTAAGGTAAAACGCTCTCGAAAAAGATATGCAAACAGTGATCTTCCAATGTCATATTACAACTCGTTGTTCAAAGTATGCAGATCTGTTGTTACTGTAACTTTGCCTTTGACACAGCGTCACTAGGGTAAACCGTGAAACGATACTCCGTGCTGGTCATTCACCTTCGTTGGCTTCCGCCCTTTGCTCCACCGGGGTAATTTAGCAACGGCGCACCGGCTTCTGCTCTTTTAATACGGTAGCAATCTGGTCTTCTGTGAAGCCTATTCCTTGCCTGCCGGCATCCTGCTTGAACCGTACGCTTCGTTATACGTTACCTCTATCCTCAAGGTGTACAGTTGGTCCATTAATCACATTCTTTCCTCTATATGATCCGTATCATAGTCAATGCTCGGAGCGTCTCGTTAAAATAGACAACTTGAGAAAACTGTCTTTATGTTCTTCTTTTCTTAACAGGTAAAGAAGCCAGGGAAAAAGAGAGGAGCGAAAATACCTTATTGAAACGTTAGTGCAACGTTAATTCCCCATAAAAAGGAGGTGTATGATGACGTTGGAGGAACTGGCAAAAAGGGTTCAGGCCCTTGAGGATATGGAAGAGATCAAGAAACTCCACCACGATTACATTTTCTTGCTCTGCGATAAGCAGTACGAGAAGATGCTCGACTTCTTCACCGATGATGCACGGGTGCAGATAAATACCCCTTACATGTGCAATGGAAAAAACGAGATAGCGAAATTCTTCAGGGAGGTTCTTGCCAAAAGGGGAGGAAAGAAGGGAGGATCAGTCCTCACCATGCCCGTCATAACTGTCGATGGTAACTCGGCCAAGGGCTATTGGACGATGCATAAACTATTTGATGATCGTGACGTCCCGGACATCATAGCCCCATCCAAATGGCTGCAGGGAAAGTATGATTGTGAATATGCAAAGCAGGATGGTAAGTGGAAGTTCAGCTACATGCGGTACATGGCCTGGCCCGTGCCATTGCCGGGATTAGAAGAGGACAACACAAAAAAACAAACAGAGAGGTAAGGGGAAATGAAAAGAATTGGAAACGGCATCTTATTGTTGGTTGCGATCAGTCTTATCATAACCGGATTCTCAGGCACAGCGGTGGCACAGCAGAACAAAGTCATCGAACTAACCTTCGGCACACCCTTCCCGGTCGATCATATGTTCAGCGTCACGGACAAAAAGTGGATGGATAAGGTCGAGAAGGAGACGAACGGACGGGTAAAATTCAAACCTTATTGGGGTGGGGCTGTGATCGGCGGAAGGGACTCCGCAGAGCAGCTGGTCCAGGGAGTAGTTGATATAGCCTTCCTCAATCCCACGACCTCAAGAAGCGGGTTCCCTATCACCAAAGCAAGCTTCCTTTTCATGTACGGGGTAAAGAACCTTGAAGTAGGCGAGAAGGTCTGGAAGGACCTTTTAACCAAGTTCCCAGAGATAGAGCAAGATTATAAGGGAATGAAGGTTCTTTGCTGGGCCGGGAACATGAACCAACTGATCACAAGGAAACCCGTACGGAGAACCGAGGAACTCAAAGGCATGCGGATACAGACGTACGGCGATGTCACGATAGCGCTCAAGGACTTAGGGATAGAAGGTCTCAGCATGTCGGGTGCGGAAGTTTACGTGGCCCTGCAAAAGGGCATCCTCGACGGTCTCTTCATCCCCGCTGAGGCGCTGGATTCCCTCAAACTGTCGGAGGTGGCAAAGTACGCCACGATGATCAATTTCTATCGTTGCCGTACCGGTATGAGGATGATGAATCTCAACAAGTTCAATAGCCTCCCCCCCGACATTAAGAAGGTCATCGAGAGTAATATCGATTATTACGGTAAGGAAACAGAGACTGCGTTCAATCAGAGAGACACATATGTTATGGGTTTGGGCGGTAAACTCGGTGTTGAATTCATACGTCTCTCGAACGAAGATCTGGCAAAATTTTATGCGCCTATCAAGATGGTGGCAGCCGAGAGGGCCAAGGAACTCGACTCAATGGGCCTTCCCGGTACGAAAATACTCAACGAAGCCCAGCGTTTGATCCAGCTTTACAACAAGTAACGATGGACACGCTGAAGCGAGTAAAAACGAACTAAGCAAAAAATAAGGGGGCGCCTGTTACGGCGCCCCCTTATGTTCGGGATCATATTTTAATCATGGAAACGGCCTGTTTAGGACAGACCACAAAACACGAGGCGCAACCGAGACATTGAGCCGCATCGACCATTGCCTTGCGATCCGACAGGGAAATAGCTATGCAGTGGCCGAGTCTAAGGCACCTGCCGCAGCCGCTGCATTTCTTAGTATCTATCCTCGCTACCGAGGGAATTATTTCGCATTCAGCCATGGAGGGCGCAACGTGATTCAGGGCTAAGCCCCTGAAATCGTCAAGGCTCTCGTAACCCTGTTTTTCCATATACGCAGAGAGCCCCTTGTTGAGCTTTTTAAGCGCCTCAAATCCGTGTATCATGAGTAGTGCGCAGAAAGAGACGGCCCCCGCTCCGAACATGATGGTTTCAACTACATCCGTCCACGTCATTAAACCACCGGTGGCGAGCACAGGGACAGTAAGCGTCTTTGATATCCTGGTTACGGCGTTTTGGCAATGGGGTTTTAACATAGCCCCGCTTAAAAGAAAGATGCCGCTTTGGGCGCAGGGAATAGCAGTCCTTCCGCCGTCATGAATATCTATTTTAAACGCGCCGTTCGTGCTCCCGATGGCATCGATGCCATCGATGCCTGCTTTCGATGCGACGATCGCCTGAGAGAGGATGTCTACCCCGTCGGGACTCAGCTTTGCGATCACCGGTACGTCGACGGCCTGTTTCATAATGCGAACGCCCTCCGATATCTGTGAAAGCACTTCACGCATGTACTCCCCAGTTTTTTCTGCGACCGCCGCCGCGTCAGTCGCGTCCTTATCCATCTTCTCCACGGCGGCTAGGTAGTTGGTGACCTGGGGTTTGAAGTTCACTTCGATGAAATCCGCGCCGGCTTTCACCGCCTCTTTTGCCCCTTCAGCAATGACGGCCGGATCGTATACGGGAAGATAGGGCATGCAGGCCCCGATCTTCATACTCGTTTCTTTCTTGGCAGCTTTTATAACCTCAATGCCCCCCGTGTAGCTCAATCTGCTCGCCCCGGCTGCTCCATACACGGTCTGCGCTTTTTCATCCACGAGCACTCGCATGACGGACTTGAGTTCGCTCGAGTCGTCCGGGAGCATGCCTTTCACGATAACAGCAGCAGCCCCGCATTGCTCCGCTTTCCTGATCTGCCCGACGCTTCGTCCGATATCGGCTGAGGCCACTACGAGCGGGTTTTTGAGTCGTATGCCCATAAAGTCTACTGCAAGATCGATCATATACCCTCCAGGGGAATCATGTTGTTCGTGAGCCCTTGTTAGCGCGGCCCATATGTATATCTGTAAAGCACCATTTTATTGATTGTTATATGATCTAAATCATGTAACAATATATTTACATGATATAAAAAAACGTAGTAATCGTTCCCGATGAGAATATGATTGGCTGAGGGCTCATTTTTCGTGAGTGGCAAGGTACAACCCGTGGATTTGGACTTTGGGGTAACCGACGAGATAATGTTCTATCAAGGAGGTATGGTCGTGAAAAAGAGAGGTTTACTTGGGATAATCCGTTTCCTGGAAGTGTTGGTCTGTTGTGCGGTACTTGTGATGCTTGCTGTACCTGCCTGGAGTGCACAGCCCAAGGCGACAGCCCCCCAAAATAAGGCTGTCTCTGCACCCCAGCCCAAAGTCACGCCGCATTACGGCGGTGTTTTAAGGATTACCCATGCCTTGGACGCGGATGACCTTGGAGACCCTGTTGCTCGTCCTATGAGTTCCACGGGCGTACGGGTAGCTTACACAGCGGTGGAGACCTTATTCCGCTACGACCAGAAAGGCATGCCGGTTCCGTGGCTCGCCTCTGGAGTGAAGGTAGCGAAGGACTTGAGTTCCATCACCCTTACCTTGAGGAAAGGGATCAAGTTTCATGACGGGACGGATTTCAATGCAGAGGCCGTAAAATGGAACCTCGATCGGTATCGGACATCGAACAATCCAGAACTGAAGTCAGTAGAATCGGTCGAGGTAATCGACAGCTCCACGGTTAAACTGAATCTCTCCAAATGGACGAGTACCCTGCTCGACAACTTTACCATGCACGCCGGCATGATGATCTCTCCAACCGCATTCCAGAAGAACGGGGCTGACTGGGCCAAGACGCACCCCGTTGGGACCGGTCCCTTCAAGTTTGTGAGCTGGCAGCGTGATACGAACGTCAAGTTTGAAAAGTTTGCCGGTTATTGGCAGAAAGGCAAGCCGTACCTCGATGGCGTGGAGTGGACGTTCATCACAGACATGGTGTCACGTACCATGGCCTTTAGAAAAGGAGAGATGAATGTTCTGTTGATTGTTGAGCCCCCTGACGTGAAAGATCTGGAGAAAGAGGGCAAGTATTACTTTAGTACAGGGGGTCTCTCCGGCCTCAATATATGCGTGGCGGGCGACAGCGGCCATGCGGATTCGCCCTATGCCGATATCAGGGTGAGACGGGCGATTGAGTACGCGATCGACAAGAAGGCCCTTGTGGATTCATTGATTCTTGGATACGGCAAAGTTTGTAACCAGTATGCCTACCCGGGTACATGGGGCGTCAACCCGGCAGTGAAAGGCTACCCCTATGACCCGGCCAAAGCAAAGAAACTCCTCGCGGAGGCGGGATACCCGAACGGATTCAAGACGACGCTTTACGCCCCTACCTGGGGAAATTACGTGTATCCACCACCGGCTATCCAGCAATACCTGGCCAAGGTGGGCATCACGGTCGAGATAGAGCCCGTGAACCAGGGGAGACACCAGCAACTCTTGAGGGGAGGTTGGAAGGGACTCATGATCCAGCAGTCACCCATGATCCTCCCCGACGCTACGAACAACCTTGCTGTGAACGCGTCCTGCAAGTCCTATCTCAAAGATTCGATCATGTGTGCAGACGATTATGAGGCGACCCTGGCCAAGGCGGTCAGTGCCCCGAATTTCGAGACCAAGAAGAAGCTCACGTGGGAGGCTCAGAAGCTTTTCATCGACAAGTACGCGCTCTTTCAATTCTTCTACACGCAGCCACGCATGAATGCCTTTTACAAGAATGTGCACGACACAGGGATCGGTATCACCATTGACACGCAGTGGACGCCAGAGGATGCGTGGATTGATAAATAGTCGGAGGTAGGTTTCGGTGGCGGCTTTTATCCTCCGCAGGTTGATTCAGACGATTGTAGTACTTCTCATCGTCAGCATCATCGGCTTTCTGATCATCCACTTGATCCCCGGCGACCCTGCCCTGACCATGCTTGGAGAGAACGCCACCCAGGAGCAGATCAACGCACTACGGACTCAACTGGGGCTCGACCAACCGGTGGTGGTCCAATATTTGCGATGGCTGATCAACGTGCTCCATGGCAACCTGGGCAAATCGCTCATGTACGGGGAGAGTGTGACAAGCCTTGTGGCAAGCCGCCTGCCCGTCACGTTTCACCTCGGCATTATCGCACTCATACTAGGCACACTGATCAGTGTGCCCGCAGGAATCATCGCCGCGGTTCGCAGAGGGGGCGTCCTCGATCAGCTCATCACGGTCTCAGCCAATCTCGGCATGGCCATTCCCCTCTTCTGGCTCGGCATCCTCGGGATCTATCTATTTTCTCTGAAACTCGGCTGGCTTCCTGTTCAGGGTTATACCTCTCCTTTTGACAACTTCTCTTTGAATTTGAAACAGATCATCATGCCGGTTATATGCCTCGCTGTGGTTCCCCTGGCGTCGCTCACTCGGCAGACGCGTTCTTCCATGCTGGAAGTAATCCGACAGGACTATATTCGCACGGCCCGCTCCAAGGGCCTTAAGGAGCGGGTGATCATTTTCAAGCACGCCTTGAGAAACGCCGTGATCCCTGTGGTCACCCTGCTCGGCATTCAGGTCCGAAATCTCGTGGGTGGGTCTGTGCTGGTAGAGACGGTTTTTAACATATCAGGCATCGGGCGACTCATGGTTAAGTCCGTCTTTGACAAAGATTTTCTCGTTGTGCAGGGTTGTGTCCTCATGATTGCCTTCGTGGTTGCCCTCGCCAACCTTTTGGTCGATCTCTCCTATGGATGGCTCGACCCCAGAATACGTCAGGAAGAATAGGAAGGAGTTTGCATGATGAGCCCATCGACCACCGAGGAACTTCTTGAGCTCCCTCCAAAAGCCAGTGAGTTTAAACGATTCGTAAGGGTTTTTTTTGGACGGAAGGTCGTTATCTTCGGTACGGTCGTCATTCTCCTGTTTTTACTCACCGCGGCCTTCGCGCCGCTTATTGCCCCGTATGATCCTTATGCCCAGAATTTAGGCAAGGCGCTTGAGTCTCCTTCTCGGGAACACATGCTCGGCACGGACCCCTTAGGGAGGGACGAACTCAGTCGCATTATCTATGGAACGCGTATATCGCTGGCCGTGGGCATCATCTCCGTGGGTATCGCAGCTATCATCGGCATGGCATTGGGGCTTTTCGCCGGCTATTTCGGAAAGATCACCAATACCGTGATCATGCGCTTCATAGACGCTATGATGGCGATCCCGCCCATTATGCTTGCCCTTGCCATTGCAGCTGCCCTGGGCGGGGGCCTCTGGAACGTGATCATTTCGCTCGGGGTCGCGCTCATTCCCACCCAGGCAAGGCTCATGAGAGGCCAGGTTCTTTCGGTGAAACAGGCCGATTACGTCACCGCAGGGGAGGTCATCGGAGCGAGCGACTTGAGGATTATGACCCTCCATATAGTGCCTAATTGCCTGCCGCCTCTCATTGTGCTCATCACCCTGAACCTCGGCGTGGCGATTCTTTCGGAGGCATCGCTTTCGTTCCTCGGCGTAGGTATCAAGCCACCTGCCGCGGCTTGGGGAGCCATGGTCAATGACGGCTATCGATACCTGCTGAGTAATCCCGTTCTCTCCTTTGCTCCGGGGTTCTGCGTCATGCTTATCGTGATTGCCTTTAACCTCGTGGGAGATGGTTTGCGTGACGCCCTTGATCCGAGGCTGAGAGGTACGCTCTGACCATGGCGCACCTTCTCGAGGTAAAGAATCTTGTAACCGAATTCAGAACGGACAGGGCCACGGTGAGAGCCGTAGACGGCGTTTCTTACTACATTGACGAGGGAGAAGTAGTAGGGCTTGTCGGCGAATCGGGTTGTGGGAAGTCTGCAAGTCAGCTCTCTGTATTCCAGCTCATTGCCTCTCCTCCCGGCAAGATTGTGTCGGGTGAGGCCCTCTTCGAAGGCGAGGATATCCTCAAATACAAAGCGGACAGCGAGAAGATGCGCGAGATACGCGGCGGGAAGATGGGGATGATCTTTCAGGAACCCATGACCTCGCTCAACCCTTCTCTCACCATAGGCACGCAGATTATGGAATCGGTCATGCTCCATCTCAAGATGGATAAGCGGACGGCACGGGAATTGGCCCTCGAGCTCTTGCGTCTCATGGGAATTCCTGATGCAATTGAACGATTCTATCAGTATCCCCACCAATTCTCGGGCGGGATGAGGCAACGTGTCATGATAGCCATTGCTCTTTCCTGCAATCCCAAACTGCTCGTGGCCGATGAACCAACCACCGCACTTGACGTTACCACGCAGGCTCAGATTCTGGAAATCGTCAAGAACATGGTGAAGAAGAGCAATACAGCGTTACTTGTCGTGACCCATAACCTCGGCGTTGTAGCGCGTTACGCCGACAGGATCTACGTCATGTATGCGGGCAGGGTCATAGAATCAGGAAAATCCAAGGATATATTTGCAGCCCCGCGCCATCCCTATACCGTGGGCCTTCTTAAATCGGTGCCGAGACTCGATGAGCCCAAGGGCCGAAAGCTTGTGCCCATCCCGGGGCTGCCTCCGAGCTTAAGCAGCATGCCCGGTCACTGCGCGTTTTATCCTCGCTGCTCCTACAGGGTAGACGCATGCAAACAAAAGCCGTGGCCCGAGCTGCGGAACGTCGGGGACGATCATTATACCGCATGCGCCCTTGATATGAGGTGAATTCATTGGCAGATGAACCTACTACAGACCGTGACCGCAACATCCTTGAAGTGAAGGACCTCAAGATGTATTTCCCTATCGTAAGAGGTTTTCGCCGAAGGGTTGTGGCCCATGTTCATGCGGTTGACGATGTGGGGTTTGCGGTGAAAAAGGGAGAAACGCTCGGTCTTGTCGGGGAGTCAGGCTGCGGGAAGAGCACGGTGGCGCGCTGTATTCTTCGCCTCTACAAGCCTACCCAGGGTCAGATCGTTTTCAACGGACAGGACATTGCAGGGCTCACAAGAAGTCAAATGAGGCGGTTGCGCCACCAGATGCAGATGATCTTTCAGGACCCATACAGCTCACTCGACCCGCGGCAGACGGCTGGCAATATCGTTGGCGAGCCCATGAAGGTCCACCGGCTTTTCACGACCAGGCATGAGTACCGCGAGCGGCTCGCCGAACTTTTTCGGATGGTAGGACTTGACCCGTCCATGGAAGATCGTGTGCCCCATGAGTTTAGCGGTGGGCAAAGGCAGCGGTTGAGCATCGCCAGGGCGCTTGCCACCGATCCTTCCTTCATCGTTTGTGATGAGCCCATATCCGCCCTGGATGTCTCTATCCAAGCGCAAATCATCAACCTGCTGCAGGAACTGCAGGAGAAGCTCGGCCTGACGTACCTGTTCATTGCTCACGATCTTGCCGTGGTTCGCCACATAAGCGACCGGGTTGCCGTCATGTATCTCGGGCGCATCGTGGAAATCACGCACTGGAAAGACCTCTATGAGAACCCTCTCCACCCTTATACCAGGGCCCTGCTTTCGGCGGTTCCGATCCCTGACCCCACCATAGAGGAAATGCGGGATCATATCATTCTCAAGGGCGACGTGCCGAGTCCGCTTAATGCTCCACCCGGATGCGCTTTCCATCCCCGTTGTCCGTCGGCGAGAAAGGAATGCAGAGAAACGGTCCCCGTGATGAAGGACGTCACCGGGACCCACAAGGTTGCCTGTGTTCTGTTTTGATGCACACGCGCCTCCACCTGCTCCCTTATGCGCAAGAGAGAAAATACAAGGACATTACCGGCGAGGTCGGGGATCTCACAACCGCGTGATAACGATGCAATGATAACAATAGCTGATAGGGAGGCACATATATGGCATCATCAAAGAAACTGACAGGGGCGAAACCCGGATACGATATTGCAGTGGTGGGAAGCGGCGGCGGCATGGCTGCAGCCGTTGCTGCTGCAGAAAAAGGGGCCAAAGTCGTCGTTCTTGAAAAGCGCAAGGTCTTCGGAGGTAACACGGCGCTCGCCAGAGCCCTGTTCGCCGCCGAAAGTCCTGTACAAAAGAGGCTGCGCATCGACGCACGTAAAGAAGATCTCTTCAAGGCGAGTATGTCCTTTTCTCACTGGAAAATCAATCCGGAGATCATCCGGACTTTCATAGACAAATCGGGCGATACTATCGCCTGGCTGGAAAAGCTGGGGGTCACGTTCGAGGACGTTCCGAACGGATACTTCAACCAGGTACCGCGCGTCTACCACTTACCTAAAGGCTATGGTGCCGCTCTCATAAGAACGCTCATCGACAAGTGCGATGAGTTGGGAGTTACGCTCATGAAAGAGACACCGGCGAAGAAGATAGTTCTCAACAAGGGCGAGGGTGTTTCAGGTGTTGTCGTCGAAACCAAAGGACGGGAAATAACGATCCCGGTGAAGAGTGTCATTATCGCCACCGGGGGCTACTCCGGCAACAAAGAAATGCTCAAACGTTACTGCCCCAACTATACCGAGGACGCCCACGTACATGGTATCCCGCTTATGGGAGACGGGTTCGTGATCGCAAGACAGGCAGGGGCCGCCTCAGAGGGCTTAGGCAACCTTCTCAGCATGGGACCCTTCTATACGGGGACGTTGCAAGTCGGGATCGTTTCCGTGGAGGCGAATACCATCTGGGTGAATAAGCGCGGTGAGCGGTTTTGTGACGAATCAACCTACGTTCCTTCGGAGAGCGCTAATGCCCTCGACAGGCAGCCGGGCAAAGTTTGCTACACCATCTTTGATGAGAGCGTTAAGCAGAGCTTCATTGACGATGGGCTTATCAGGGGCCATCACCGGCTGTATCCCCCCGGAACCCGAATGGTAGATATAGACAAGCAGTTGCGAAAAGAAGTACAGGAGGGACGGGTCAGGATCGAGAACTCATGGGAAGGTATCGCGAGATGGATCGGGGCTGACCCCAAGAAGCTCTTACACGCTATTCAGGTGTACAACGACGGCTGTGCCAAAGGGTTTGACGAGCTCTTTTACAAAGACCGCAGGTATCTGCAACCGCTCGTGAGGCCACCCTACTATGCCCTCATATGTCATCAGGCTTTTCACGGGACGACCGGCGGGATCAAGATCAATGAACGCATGGAAGTGCTCGGAAAGGACGAAAAGGCTATCCCGGGACTCTTTGCTGCCGGAAATGACACGGGCGGGTGGGCCTCAGACACCTACAACTATGTGCTCACGGGTACCGCATTTGCTTATGCCGTGAATTCCGGCAGAATTGCGGGCGAACACGCCGCATTGTACATATCGCACACATAAAAACGAAAGGAGATCTCACATGGCGGATATGACAAGCTTCGATAGACTCATGGAACCGGGACGTATCGGGAGTCTTAGAACCAAGAACCGGATCATCAAGACAGCAGCGGGCTCCGGCTATGCGCTCGACGGCAATCCGACGGATGAGATGGCAGGATACTACTCGGCATTTGCCAGAGGCGGTGTCGGGCTTATCATAATCGAGAACTGTGGAGTGGAATGGCCGAGAGGCACTCATTTTATACCCAAAGGGTTCAGGTTTCATGATGACAGCTGTATCCCCTACCATAGCCGAATGGTGGATGAGATACATAAATACGACTGTCCGGTCTTTGTCCAATTCATGCACGCCGGGCCATGGCTTGAGAGATTCGAAGGCATGGGTAATCCCGAGCGGGTGGCCGTCTCCCGCATCGAAGAAAAGGACCTGCCGGGAGATGCCTGGGTGCCGGGCCACGAGCTTACGATCCCTGAGATCCATGAACTCGTAGAGGTCTTCGCCAAGGGAGCGCTGCGAGCCAAGAAAGCGGGTTATGACGGGGTGGAAATCAACGGTTCCTATTACCATTTCATCAACTGTTTTCTCTCGCGTTTCTGGAACAGGCGTCACGATGAATACGGATGCGACAGTCTGGAAAATCGGACGAGATTTTATTGCGAAGCGATTCGGGAGGCGAAGAGACTCTGTGGGAGCGATTATCCCATCGCAACCAACATTAACGCTGTGGAGTTCGGGCTCACAAATGGCACAACCCTTGAGGAGGCGGAAGGAATGGCACCGCTCATCGAAGCCGCGGGTGCAGATCTTATTCAGGTGAGGGTCACGGGCTACGGTGATTACCTGAGTATGCTCCTTCCCGAGCACCTTCTCTTCCCTGAGCCGCCGAAACACCTCGATCTCGGGCTGCTCGATCTGAGCAAGGGTGGAAAAGGGATTATTGTGCCTCTCGCGGCGGCGATTAAGCGAGGTGTTAAAGTGCCGGTCGCTTGTGCGGGCAGACTGGACCCGATGCTGGGAGAAGAGACCTTGCGGCAGGGAAAGCTTGACTTCATCGGCATGACGAGACGCCTCGTAGCAGACCCGGAGCTGCCGAACAAGGTGAAAAGCGGAAGACTCGACGACATCGTGCCCTGTGCGGGATGCGGGTACTGCGTCCACTCACGCAGGGGTGATAACCCGCAAAAATGCCGGATGAACCCCGCAGCGGGCAAGGAACGCGAGTATGCGATCACGCCTGCTGAGAAGAAGAAACGGGTGTTAGTTATCGGTGGGGGCCTCGCCGGTATGGAGGCCGCTCGTGTGGCCGCGCTCAGAGGACATGAGGTGACGCTCTGTGACAAGGCGGGAAGGCTCGGAGGACTCGTCCCTATTGCGGCTACGGTGAAGGAACGAGAGCTTGAGTCGCTTCTCAACGCGATACGTTATTATGAAGGGCAGTTGAGAAAAGCGGGTGTCGTGCTGAGACTTAGCGAATCAGCTGACCTGTCTACGATCAAGAATCTGCACCCTGATGTCGTGATTCTCGGCACGGGTGGATTGGCGGCTATCCCTGGCATACCGGGCATCGACAATCGGAAAGTGGTAAAGAGCGATAACCTCCATCGAATGCTCAAGCGTATCCTCAAGTTTGTAGGACCCGGGCTTCTCTCCAGGTTAACAAAGGTCTTTATGCCACTCGGGAAACGGGTAGTGATCATGGGCGGGGGCATCCAGGGCTGCCAGCTCGCTCATTTCCTTGTGATGCGTGGTAGACAGGTGACGATCGTGGATACAGCGGAAACCTTGGGAGATGGGCTGCCCTTCCAGACACCCCTGCGTTTTTTCATGTGGTGCGACAAGGTGGGTGTCACCAGAATGGCGGGGGTTACCTATGAGAGGATAACCGACGAAGGCCTCGTTGTAACGACCAAGGAGGGCACACGCAAGGTCCTTGAAGCCGATAGCATCATCCTGGCGTTACCGCTTTCGCCTGACAACGGCCTCTGTAAAACACTGGAAAAGGATGGAATGGTGGTATTTCAAATAGGCGACTGCAGGGAGTTCGGGCTTATGCACGGGGCGATCTCAGACGGAGCCCGTATAGGTCGTGCAATCTGACCGCGCGAGACCGAGAGAATATGGAACAAAAGTGAACAAGAAAGAGAATAAGACGGAGATGAGCCATGGATGATACTAAATACGGCAAGCATATCGTGACAGACCTGAAAGTCCCCAAAGGCTACGGGGGCCCCGAAAGTGCAGATAAATCAAGAGCAAGGCTACTTTTCCTGGACGATTCCGTTGTGAACGGCGCGTTCTATCTGTCCGCGGCATGGTATCTGAAGGAGTCGGATGCGCATGTACCTCCGCCTTCTCATACGCATGAGTACGACGAGGTCATCGCCTTTTTCGGGACAAATCCCGAGGATATACATGATCTTGGGGCAGAGGTGGAGATCTGGCTCGGAGGAGAACAGCATTTCGTCACGAAAAGCTGTCTCATTTTCGTGCCCAGGGGCTTGAGCCACTGCCCTTATTGGGTGAGACAGATCAAACGGCCGATCCTTCATTTTACGACGGCGCCTATGGGTTCGTACGTGAAAAAAGAGGAGTAGCGAAAGCGGTCTAAATCCAGCCCTCATTTTCTGCTACTAGCTTTTGCAGTTTAGTGAGGTCTGTAATAATTATGCCTCCCCTCTCGGCCGTGCCACTGATGATCCCCTGTTTCTTGAGACGTGAGAGGACCCTGATTGCGGTTTCTGTGGTTGTTCCCGCGCAGCTGGCGAGCTCTTCCCTGGTCAGAGACAGGCTGGTGCCGAATTTTCGTGCGAGCGTGAAAAGGGAGATAAGGAGTCGATGTTCTACGTCCTCTCCCAGGAGCCCGACAACCCTGTCACATTCCCTGTTGAGGCGACGCGCGAGCATTGCGATAAGCTCAAGGGCAACCGTGTGATGCTTGGATAAAAAAGCGAGATAAGGCGTTCGTCCGATCCTAAGCAGAACAACTTCGTTTAATGCCTGGGCCGACATGAAGTAGTTGTCCCCTGACACCGCTGTGGCATTCAACGTATCGCTTGGACCTGCCACGGTGAAAGTAAAATGCTTGCCTGAGAAGGTCCCTTTGTAAAGTTTTACCAGACCCTCCTGAACCGCATAAAAGAAGTCCGCGCGATCCCCTTCCTTGAAGATCGAAGCCCCCTTGTCGTAGCGCACTGAAGTTGAATAGACGATCAAATCCTTAAGCTCCGCCGGCAAGAGACCTCCAAACAGCCGGCTTCTCTTAAGCACATCCAGCCTGATTTGCTCCTGTGCTTTCATATCATATGTCTTGAGATTGTCCAAGGGTTCCCGAGAGGTATTAGATACTATAAAAATTCTTCCTTGTCAAACCGTAAAATAGCGAGTCCAGCCAACGACAAGGCTGGTCATCGGTGTTTCAGGGATGTCTTGAAAGCGACTCATGACCCATCGTCTTCAAGACCGCTTTCACCAGTTGTATCCGGAGCGTATTCGACAAGATTGTCGCGACAGGGATTCATAATAGACTTTTTTGTCGAAACGCATATCACCCTATGAGAAATCAAGGCGCGTAAACAGACGTCTTACCCGCGATATGTGACTGGCACAATGATTGCAAAAAAGGTCTACATTGTGGTAAAACCTATTCATATTTTTCCGTTATGTAACCTTGGCAACTCATATACGCCGTTACTTCGCGTTAAGCCACTCTTTAAGGGAGAGACTATGCGGTCAGATCTCACATGCCTTCGCACGAGTCCACTAAATCCAAACAGTCAGTCGGGAATCAAAGATGTGTCGCAATTTTCCCGGCAACTCGGGACGCTATTAGCCTTCCTGCTTTTGCTCTTTCTTTTGTTGCCTCTGCCGGCATCCGCGCAGGCGATCACCCCCGGGACAGAACTGACGTTAGAGCAGGCAATCGACACTGCGCTTAGGATTCAACCAAGCATACTTGCAGGGCGGTTCACGGTCAAAGCCAACGAGGCTACCATTGGGCAGGCTCAAGCAAACTACTACCCGCAGATCGCCGCATCCGGCTCCTATAGCAAGATCTACCCGGGCGCAAACAACTCGGGCATCGACACCCCGGGGAAATACGATCAATATACGAGCACTGTGGGTTTAAACCAGACAATCTTCGATTTCGGAAAGACGCCCACGCAGGTGACTATCAGCAGTTTGAACACAGAGTCGTCACGTTTCGATCTGAATAACCTTCTGGACACGGTCGTGTTTAACGTGAAGCAGGCGTTCTACAATGTGCTCCAAGCCCAAAGAAACAGGGACGTGGCCGCCGAATCGGTCAAGCAATTCCAGCAGCACCTCGATCAAGCCCAGGGTTTTTATAATGTGGGAACGAGAGCACGGATCGACGTAACGAAAGCTGAGGTCGACTTAAGCAATGCGCGACTCAACCTTATCAAGGCAGAGAATCAAATCAGGCTCTCCCGGGTCACTCTGAACAATGCCATGGGAATATCAGGTTCGCCTGAGTATACTCTTAAGGACAATCTCTTCTACGTAAAGTATGGACTTGCCTTTGAGGATGCCCTCTCCAGGGTTTACGCCCAGAGGTCCGATCTCCAGTCTCTCATAAAGAAAGGGGAGGCGGCCAAGGCATCGATTGATCTCGCCCGCAAGGGATACCTCCCGGTGCTGAGCGGAAATGCGAACTACAATTACTCCGGCACCAATTTTCCCTTGACCGACAACTGGAGCTACGGGGTAAATCTCTCCGTTCCTTTGTTTACCGGATTCTACACCAAATACCAGGTAGCCCAGGCGCAGGCCAATTACGATGCTCTCAAGGCCAACGAGCAGTCGCTTCGGCTCGACATATACTCCCAGGTGCAGCAAGGATACCTCACCCTTCGGGAAGCGGAGGAAAGAATCGGCACATCGGAGCTTACGGTGAAACAGGCCACAGAAAATGTCGATCTTGCCACGGGGAGATATCAGGCCGGTGTGGGCAGTCCCCTGGAGGTGACCGACGCGCTCGTCAACTTGAGCAATGCCCAGGTGGCGTACACGCAGGCACTCACGGATTGTAAGAATGCCCAGGCAACCATTGAAAAAGCAATAGGGGTAAGATAATGAAGAAAATAGTGATTGCAGCAGCCTGCCTCGTACTCGTCGGTATGGGTTTGTTCATCTTTCTTCGCAGCAAGGATAACGGGGTAAAATTCAAAACTGTCGCCATTCAGAGCGGCTCGCTTAAGGCCACTGTAACAGCGACCGGCACCATGAATGCCGTGACCACCGTGCTTGTGGGTACTCAGGCTTCGGGGACCATCAAACAACTCCACGTGGATTTCAACTCGAGGGTGAAGAAAGGACAGATCATAGCGGAGATCGATCCTGCAACTTTTCAAGCGCAAGTGGACCAGGCCAAGGCCAATTTGCTGGCGGCACAGGCGAACGTGGCCAAGGCAAAAGCAACGCAGACCGATTCCAAAAGGACCAGGGACCGTAACAGACAACTCTTTGCAAAGGACCTGATCGCCAGAGCGGACCTTGATACATCAGAGGCAACTTATGACTCAAACGATGCCCTGTTAAGCGCGGCTTTCGCCCAGGTATCTCAGAATGAAGCAGCCCTGCGTTACGCTGAGACCAACTTGAGATACACCAAGATCATGTCGCCCGTGGACGGCGTGGTTGTATCCAGGGCCGTGGATGTGGGGCAGACGGTTGCAGCGAGCTTTCAGACCCCCACACTTTTCACGATCGCCCAGGACCTTACGAAGATGCAGATCGATACGAACATAGATGAAGCCGACGTGGGAAAAATAAGGGTAGGCCAGAATGTGGAGTTTACGGTCGATGCGTACCCGGACAATACCTTTCGCGGCATAGTGGATCAGATACGCATAGCGCCTATTACGGTTCAGAATGTTGTCACCTACGATGTAGTGATCAAGGTGGACAACAACGATTTGAGACTCATGCCCGGCATGACGGCAAATGTTTCCGTAATCGTTGCGAGCAAGGATGGGATCCTCAAAATCCCGAACGTGGCGTTAAGGTATAGGCCATCCGAAAAAGACGGCACAACCCCGACGAAGCCTGCTAACGATAAGGCCGTGAGCAGGTCACAGGGGACGTCAGACAAAAGCGGTAAGGGTAGGGATGGGGGAAAAGGTGATGGTCGCTCTGATCCCCCACAGATGACCAAGGAAGCGAGCCAGCCCGCACAAAAAAGCTATGCAATCTATCTATTGGAAAACGGCAAGCCGAGACGGAGCATGGTAACCATAGGTATAAGCGACGGATCCATGACGGAGATTACATCGGGAGACGTGACCGAGGGGCAGCAGGTGATTGTCGAATCGGTAAGCAAGACGGCTGCCAAGACCAACGGCAACTCCACGCCTCCCCCACCGAGGTTCATCAGATAATGAAGCTCATCGAAGTAAAGAACATCTCGAAGATCTATCAGCTGGGCGATATCGAACTGAGGGCCCTGGATAAGGTTATCGTGGACATCGAGGAAAAAGAGTTCCTGGCCATAATGGGACCCTCAGGATCGGGCAAATCCACCTTCATGAATATCATCGGCTGTCTGGACATACCCACTGGCGGCCAATACCTCCTCGAAGGCATTGACGTAGGGCAATTGACACGGGATGAACTCGCCCATATACGCAACCAGAAAGTTGGTTTTGTTTTTCAGGGATTTAACCTCTTATCCAGGACCTCGGCGCTCGAGAATGTGGAACTTCCCATGTTGTACAGCGGGGTCCCCGCCAAAGACCGAAGACAGAAGGCACGCGCCGCATTAAAGACGGTGGGGCTCGAGGGCAGGGAAGACCACCATCCCAACCAGCTATCGGGAGGCCAGCAGCAGCGGGTGGCCATAGCGCGCGCCATAGTCAACGAGGTGCCCATCATCCTGGCGGACGAGCCTACAGGAAACCTGGATACCCACACAAGCATAGAAATTATGGAGCTTTTTCAAAAGCTGAACAATGAATCGGGAATCACCGTCATCCTCGTGACACATGAACCGGACATAGCCGCCTACAGCCGGCGCATCATACGGTTTCTCGACGGAAATGTGGTGAGCGACATGGCCACGGCAGACGACAAAGGCATGCGAGGTGAGGTAAGAAAATGATCAGTATTCCCTGGACCGTACAGATAGCGCTTCGTGCCCTGCGGGTGAACAAGATGCGCTCCGCCCTCACCATGCTCGGCATTATCATCGGGGTAGGGGCGGTCATCGCTATGCTCGCGGTAGGTACCGGGGCAAGCCGTCAGATATCGGAACAGATGGCATCAATGGGGAGCAACCTGCTCATCGTGCTGCCCGGCAGCCAGACGTCGGGAGGGCTCAGGATGGGCTTCGGGAGCCAGCCCACACTCACCCTCAATGATGCGGACGCTATCCAGAAAGAGTGCCCGTCAGTCCAGGACGTGGCGCCCATCCAGAACGGGGTGGCCCAGATCGTGTACGGAAACCTTAACTGGTCTACCGGTGTTTATGGAACGTCACCGGGTGTTGTGAGCGTGCGCGATTGGCCTGTGGGCTCGGGCAGGGCCTTTACCGACGAAGACATCAGAAGCGCAACCAAGGTGGCCATTCTCGGACAGACTGTTGTCGATAACCTTTTCGGCGGCATCGATCCGATCGATCAGATCATCAGGATAAAAAAGGTCCCTTTCAGGGTGATCGGCGTTATGGCGGTCAAAGGGCAGTCGGTTATGGGACAGGACCAGGATGATACGGTCTTCGTACCGGTGACCACAGCACAGAAGAAACTCTTCGGCACCGTTTTTGCCGGTTCGGTGAGACAGATCATGGTCAAGGCGAAAAGCGCCGATGACCTCGATTCGGGTGAGAAGCAGATCACAGACCTGTTAAGGCAAAGACACCACATCGGCGCAAAGAAAGATGATGATTTCTCGGTGAGAAACCTGACCCAACTCATGCAGGCTGCAGAACAGTCTACAAAGGTCATGACGCTCCTGCTCGGCGCCATTGCATCCGTGTCGCTCCTTGTGGGGGGTATCGGGATTATGAATATCATGCTCGTCTCGGTGACGGAACGGACCCGCGAAATCGGCATACGGATGGCCATCGGGGCCAAGACGTGGGACATCAGGCTTCAGTTCATCATGGAAGCCGTGATACTCTCTCTGATCGGCGGCGTGATCGGGCTTGTCGCCGGAATTACCGGGTCGGAAGTAATTTCCATGTCCGCGGGCTGGCGTACCGATGTGTCCGTTGTTTCTGCCGTGCTTGCCTTTGCGTTTTCAGGGATAGTGGGGATATTCTTCGGTTTCTATCCGGCATACAAGGCGTCGCTACTCAATCCCATAGACGCCCTGCGGTACGAATAACAGGGGTGTTAAGGAGAATGCGGTGGGTCTTTAATCGCGCGAATTGATTAGGGAGCGCCGGGTTACTTCTTTTCTAAGTGTTGAACGGCTTTTTCGGAGAGTGCTTTGAGCGTCGGACTTGAAGCGCCCTTCGATACCTCTCCGTAGAGTCTTTTGGCGTCTTCAGTCTTTCCGTTCATGTAATCGATCTTGGCGAGATAGAGCTTGGCAACGTAGTACGTTTGCCCCATATTCTTCCGGGCAACGTCATTAAAGGCAGTCTCAGCTTTTTCAATGTCTTCCTTTTTTCCATTGACCTCGTACGCATCAAACGCCTCTATACCCTGGGCGAGACGAAACTCGACCTTGTCACGCTGGCTTTTTGCGTGAAGGGCATAGGCATAGCCTGAGGCGATGGCCACAACGAGAACCACAAGCCCGATGATGCAGAGCCTTACGTTCTCGCGCATGTAACGCGCGGTTGCTTCAAAGGCCGTAGCCATCAAGTCCGGCTTTCGCGTGAGTTCCTTGTCTTTCTTTTTGACCATGGCTCGTATTTCACCACATAACGGTGCGATATGTCAATAATTACCTGTTACAGGAACGCGCGGCGGCCGTGGCCGACCCAAAGGAGCGGACCGAGTAGCTGTCTATGAGAGGGAACGATACGATGGAACAGAGGAGGGAGGCGGCCAGCACGAGATGGTACCATCTTCTCTTTCCGGGGACTTCAATCCCTTTGACAAGGTTCGTGAAGGCTGCAGTTTCAAGCCCGAAGGCTATGAAGCCGAGGTACCCGGCAAGGGGCATCTCAAAAATCTTTCCCTTTGTAAAGAAGGGAACCGTATAGACCCATTTAGACAAAGACCAGAAATTCCAGAACTCCCACAAAAAGCCGCAGATAAGACCCGCTATCGCCCACGACAATAGTTTCTCCATGCGGCCGTGCTCGAGATCCCGGCCGAAAGAGTCAAAACCCCACCGATAGTTGAGACCGTCAAGCAAGAATATGGCGAATACCCAGGCGAGACAGAAACAGTACCGGGGCAGAGCAACGGTCAGGATTAAAGCCGCGGTGCCTATTGTCAGGGCGTATAGGGCATAATGGGGAATGTGGGTCGGTTTCACGCATACTTTTCGAAAGGCACCTCCCAGAGATTGCTCAGTAAGGCAGATGGCCGGGACCACCGTGCCGAATGCAAGAAAATAACCCAGGTATCTGTATACCGGCTCGCGGGGAAGCCGGACATAGGACCAGTTATTAAGCCACAGGTTCATCAGCTCGAAGAAACACCAGTATCCCGATGAAATGACCACCGCAAAAAACAGGGACCGGTTAAGCACGAAAAACCGTTTGTATTTCAAGAAGAGTACTGTGTCGATGAAGATGATGTAGGACCACCAGGAGGTGATGTAGAAGAAATACTGAAAAGGGTCTATCCTGCGGATAAGCGTATAGAAACCCGAGAGATAGAAAGCTATGGCAAGGAGGAAAAGAAGATGTTCTTTTTTCACATACTATAGATTGCGGGAAGATCTGTCGGAGGTGGTGGCTGCTTCGGGGACTTCTTCGAAGGAGCTGTCTTTGATTCGGGTCGCCCCAATGTAAGCTTTCGCATAGTATTCAGTAGAGAGAGAATCTATTTTGACACCGATCCTTCCGTGCCCTGACGAAGAGTGAATGAAATTGTCCTCGCCGATATAGATGCCCACATGGGTTGGATATTTGGCATATCGTTTGGTTTTAAAGAAGACGAGGTCGCCGACGGCCAACGCATCCCTTGCCACCTTGGAGCCGATCTTGAATTGGTCCCTGGCACTCCGCGGGAGCTGTATATCGAATATCTCATAAATCTTTTTGACGAAGGCAGAGCAATCGAGCCCCTTCACCGTGTTTCCGCCGTATTTGTAAGGAGCACCCATAAAGCTCTTGGCCACCTTGACGAGCATGTATTTTTCATCGCCGTCCTTCCACGGTTTCAAGGGTTTATTGGTGAGTGTGACAATTTCTTCTTCGCCCTCTTCGATCATCCTGGGTATGAGAATGGCCCTGCCCGGTGAGAGCCTTTTAATACCCTTGGCGCTCTGGAGATTATTCGACTCGATGAGCTCGTCTCTGTCTACATTAAACCTTTTTGCCACCGTGTCGACGGTATCCCCTCTTTTTACCTTGTACTCGATAAATTCGCCGTCGTTCTCATTGTCGCCGACCTGGATCTCCTGAGTCTGACTCTTTTTTCCGGTATATTGTTTGTGAAGCTCTTTTTTGGCGGTTTTGTCCGGCTCGCTATCCTTCAGGAGCAAGGTTTGTCCGAGGGAGAGCTTTGCCGACCGGAGGTTGTTGAGGTTCTTGAGATCGACCACCGACACGTGGTACTTCTTCGCGATACTGTACAAATTCTCGCCCTGTCTCACCTTGTGCGTTAGTGGTGAAGCGGCTGAAATCGACGGTGTCGTCAGGTATGCCAATAAAAAAAACAAACCTATGGCGCGAATGGCTCTTCTCATAACACCCCTTGTGCTGTAAAGAGTACCTTATCAGAAGAACGAAAAACCTGTCAAGAAAAAAGTTCGGAATATTATACTTGACATACCTACAGGTGGGGGCGTAAGATGATCTATAAAGCCCCTACCATAGAGGAAATTAGGGAAGATCGAAAAAAGCGGTGGGTGATCGCCATGTTAATCGTGTTCGGGGATGAGAGCCATGACGAGAAAGAACAACGGGTTTTTGCTGTAGCTGGTCTGGTTGGAACGCAAGAAGAATGGGACGCCTTGGCAGTTAGCTGGAATCAACGCACGGGGGGGATTCCATTCCACGCGGCTGATTGCGAGTCGGGTCACAGGAATTATAAGGGCTGGCCCAAAGAAGATAGGGATTCCCTCTATGCCGATTTGGTTAATATGCTGGTTAATACCAAAATAATGTGACGAGCCGCTATATTTGATATCCAAAATTACAAAGAAGTTTTTCCCGATGAAATACAACACATTCCTTATCATCATTGTTTTCTTAACGTGATCATGGATTTCGGTGATTTAGTAAGTATATCCGTTCCACAGCAAAAGGTAAGGTTCGTTTTCGACAGAAACCCAAAAACAAACGCAAGTGCCGAGGTTTTGTATTCGTTCTTGACCGAGACCTCTGGTTGGGAAGGGGCTTCATACTTGGATAGCATTACATTTGCGTCCAGGAGTGAAGTTGGAATTCAAGCTGCTGATATCTTAGCAAGAGAGGCCATGAAGCATGCTGACAACTTATTTATTGGCCCCAAAAGGAGACCAGTTCGTAAGTCGATGAAACCATTTTCAGCAACACTTGAAACAACGGGCCGATACAAATTTCGTTGGTTTAGCAGAGAGTATTTTGAAAACACAGATGAAAAGTAGGACGTTGTGTATGATCAGTACGTTGGCTGGCTAAAGCAAAAGAATATTCGCTCCGACCACATGATGAATAGAATCTTGTTTGCAAAGAAGAATGCTTCAACGATTACAGACTTAGTAAGAGGGGAAGAAGAATGATAGCGCTAAATTCAGTGACTTGGTTATGTGATTCTACTTTCGCTTTGCAAATGAAAGGAGAGTATCGACATTATGTTTAAAGGTTTCCTTGTAAGTATCCCGTGTATCTTTCGTAATTTGTTTACCGTCAACATTATACGTAGACATAAATGGCATATAGTGATGATAGCATTGATAGCCTTCTTGACCAGTAGCGCTATAGTAATCTACCCATGCTTTGTCAAACTTTTTTTTAATCCTACCGGGCAAATATCCTCTAAATTCTTCAACGATGGATTGAATTTTGGGAAACTTGGAACCAAGGAAAGACTGTACTTCGATACTCTTGGGCCAATTTACGGGAATGGGATAAAGCCCTTCAAGTTCGGCTATAAATTTGGCTCTGAAAGTGGTAGCGGCAATATTAAAAGCATTGTGCCTTTGAGCGTTGATTGTAAGGCGATAACCGATCAAAGCCATAAAGAGAAAACCGCAAGTACCGAGCAACCAAACATCAGAAGTAGAGAGACTAAACCCGAAGATTATCATATTGTACTGTTATCTCTCATGCCAATGTTTTTAATGACCTTATATTGGGTGATTTATATGCTTTTGTCTTGTGGTACATAACTATGTTTTCTTCTCCCGTTTTAGAATCTTTGCACAAGCCTTCTCAAACCTTTCTCCTGCATCCTCGGCTTGAACAGCTTTTGCAGTCTCCAAAAAGAGGGCATGTTGCTTCTTCGCGCTCAGTTTCGGCTTTTTTCTTTTTGGCATATTTGCTCTTTCTTCCTCCCTCAGTGAGACGTCGTATAGGTCAATCGTTTACCGACAACGCCTCGCAGACAGTTGTCTGCCCTGTTAAGATCATCAACACCCCTAGCCACTCTATTATTATACCTGAAATCGAACTCAGCAAGGTATCTGTGAAGATGCTTTTCATCGCAATGATGGTATACGCCATTGATGCCTCTCTTGAGGATCGAGAAATACCCTTCAACGGTATACCTTGGAATGCTTGCGGTCAAAACCAACACTATCCAAAACAGTAGAAGTGTCGGTCATAAAATGAGCGTCCTTAGTGACCATTTTGTCTACTATCGGCCTAAGATTCTTTGCGGTGACTTTCTCAACATGATAGGACTTCACAGATCCGCCACGTTGTACAAGAGAGAATACGGGGGCCTTGTTCGCGGTATGAGAAGGTCTGTCTTTGGGGCGTTTTCCCGGCTTGTCGGAAAGCGGACCTATGCGCAACTTACCGCCTATGAAAGTTTCATCGCCTTCGACTATTCCACCAAAGGGGCCACTTGGTTCCTGATTCATAGCCATCCGTATACGGTGCGACATAAACCATGCGGTTTTAAGAGTGACATCCAGGGTTCTATGAAGCTGATTCGAACTTATACCCTTCTTCGAGGAACATACAAGATAGATTGCCTGAAGCCATTGATGCATAGGCACATGACTGTCTTCAAAGATCGTACCGACCTTTACCGTAAAAGGCTGATAGCATGCGTAGCATTTATACATGCCGATCCTATGGCTTTTACCATTCATCTTACCGATATGATCTTTATCGCCACAATGAGGACATACAGGGCCTTCAGGCCACAGTCTTTCTTCGATGAAATCATAAGCGGCTTGTTCATCACTGAAATGCTTGGAGTTTATAATTGACTGTCCCATTGTTATATCTCCTTTCTACTAAAACTATAGCACAGGGGTTTAGGTATGTCAAGTATAATATTCCGAAAAAGTTCATAAATTTGCAGGTTGTGACCGTCTTTTTGCTCGCCTGAACCTTGCGTTCAGCAAAGGTAAGACCTGCGTCACACTTAAAAAGTGAAATTAATCACATTTTTATTGATTTTACTTTGTTTATACAGATAAAATTATGACAAAAAGCCTTGGAGGTTTGTAATGGAGATCGGAAGAGAGGTCCTTTGGAACGCGGGGCCGTATGCGAGGATAATTACTTACATACTCGCCGCGATAACAATCTATCTTTTGATTATGGGCATCGTTCAGCGATACAAAATGTGGAAGATCGGGAAACCCTCGCCGATCAATTTCACCAGGGGTTTAGGAAAACGCATAGGATATTATATAGTTAACGGAATCTTCCACAAATCAATCCTCAGGGAATCCTATCCCGGCATCATGCACCTTTTTCTGTTCTGGGGATTTCTCATCCTCGCCTTCGGTACCGCTCTCGTGGCCTTTCAGGATGATTTCTTCCAACCCGTTTTCAACATCAAATACCTTATCGGAGATTTCTATCTCACGTTTTCGTTCATCCTGGAAGTTGCAGGGCTCATGGCCATCGTCGGCGTACTCTTCGCCGCATGGAGACGATATGTGAGAAAGCCGACAAGGCTCGACAGCAGAGCTGAAGACGCCCTCGTCCTTCTCTGGATTCTCGTGGTGCTTGTCACAGGGTTTCTTGTAGAAGGCGCGAGGATAGCGGCGACGCGACCGGCTTATGAAGTCTGGAGTTTTGTGGGCTGGTCCGTGGCCGGCATTTTCACGGGTTCCAAGGAGGGCATTATGGTCACGCACCGGGTGCTCTGGTACGTCCACATGATCCTTTCCTTCGGACTCATCGTCTATATCGCCTATTCAAAGCTGCTTCACATCATTACCTCCTCGCTGAACATGATGTTCAGGGGAATCACAGATGTTCCGGGAGGCTTGACCCCGAGAGGCGCGATCCAGCCTATCGCCGATTTTGAGACTGCCGAAGAATTCGGCGTGAACAGCATCGAAGGGTTCACGCGGAGCCAGATCTTCGATCTCGATGCCTGTACGAGGTGCGGCCGGTGTCAGGACCTTTGTCCCGCCTACAACACGGAAAAGCCGCTTTCTCCAAAGCAGTTGATTCAGGATTTAAAAGCCGAATGGGAGAGAAAGGCCAAGGGTGTTAAGAACGAGGAAGGCCTCATCGATAAGGTTATCCAGGAGGAGACACTCTGGTCATGCACGGCCTGTCTCGCATGTCAGGTCAACTGTCCCATTTCTATACCGACCTTTGACAAGAACATTGAGATGAGAAGATATCTCACCCTCACCCTGAGCAAGACGACCTCCGAAACAAGGCTCCTTTTCAAGAATCTCCAGCAGAAGACAGACCCCTATGGTATGGGCAAAAGACAGAGGACCGAATGGATAGCCGACCTCGGGGTGAAGAATCTCGCCGAACAAGAGGCAGAATATCTCTACTGGGTAGGGTGCGTGGCATCCCTCGACGACAGGAACAGAAAGGTCGCGAAATCATTTTCTTCGATCCTCAACAAGGCCGGCGTCTCCTTCGGCATTCTCGGTCAGGAAGAGACCTGCTGCGGCGACCCTGCCCGAAGGTGCGGGAATGAAGAGCTTTACCTCGGACTCGCGCAGGGTAATGTTGAGCTCCTCAACGAAATGGGCGTCAAGAAGATCATCACAACCTGCCCTCACTGCTATCACACCCTGAAGAATGAATATCCGCAAATAGGAGGCAATTTCGAGGTCTACCATCAGTCGGAATTCATCTGGAAGCTGGTAAAAGAAGGCAAACTCACGCTCAACCCCTCAATCGAAGGGACGATCACGTTCCACGACCCCTGCTATCTCGGGAGGGTGAACGGCGTCTTTGAAGCGCCGAGAAATGTTGTCGACAGGGTGAGCAAGGGGCCATATGTCGAAATGGGGAGAAACCATGACAGGAGTTTTTGCTGCGGCGGCGGCGGAGGCAGGATATGGATGGAAGAACACCATAAGAGGATCAACCATGCGCGGATCGACGAAGCCATTGCGCTTGAAGCCAACACCGTGGTCACGGCGTGCCCCTATTGCCTCATCATGATGGAAGATGCCATAAAAGATAAAGAAAAGACCGAAACCATGAAGGCACTCGATCTCTCGGAGATTGTTGCGAAAAGCTTCTAAAAAGGGAACGTAGACAAAAGGCACATAAAAGGATGGGTTAAGGACCCATCCTTTTATATTTTCAAAAGCCTGATTACTCTTCCAGACTAATAGCTTCTACCGGGCATTCTTCTACACAGGCACCACATTCTGTGCAGAGCTCGGGATCAACTTTTGCTGTTTCATCCACGGAGATGGCATCGGCAGGACATATCTCAGCGCAGGCGCCACATCCGGTGCAGGCATCTTGATCAACTTTAGCAGGCATCTTTCTTCCCTCCTTTCTTTTTACAATTTCCTAAACGAATCAAAGGAGAATGTCAATAAAAAAATACCAAAAATAAATATGAGGATTTCCATTGACATGCAAACCCACTTTGAATAAGATTTTTCCGTGCAAGCTATTCTGAAGTTTTTCCAGGACATGTTTCTCGACCTTTGGGACTATTTCCAGGATGTCTATCAAAGCATCCTCGTCATGGTCTTCATCATGCTCATCGGGTTTGTCTTCAGCTGGCTCGTGAAGAAGATCCTGAGCAAGCTACTCGTACTGTTCCGTTTTGATAAGTGGGCTGAGGAAGCGGGAATCATCAACTTTCTGGAAAAAGGCGGCGTGAAGACCCCACCTTCCCTGATCGTGAGCAAGATCGTATACTGGATCTTCATCGTCTTCTTTCTATCGGCCAGTCTGAATCTTGCCAGCATTTCTCAATTCTCCGACTATGCCTCTCGCATTTCAGCGGCGCTTCCCAGTATTATTGTCTCTCTCGTCATCGTTATCATCGGCATTATTTTCAGCAATTTCATCGGCAGAGTGATCTATCTGACGAGCAAGAACGCTCGAATCACTTACGGTGATTTTATTGCAAGAGGCGTGCGGATTCTCCTGATCGTCATCACGTTCGGCATCGTCTTTGAATACATGGGCCTGGGGAATAATATCGTTACCGCCAGTTTTCTCATCATGTTCGGAGGGATCATTCTGATTCTGTCCCTGGCGCTCGGCATCGGACTGAGCAATGTGGTCGGAGACCTGATCAGAGACCGGCTGAAATCAATGGGTGAAAAGAAAAAGGACAGCGAACCGTAAAATAACCGTGAGTCCGTTCGCCCGATATTAGGATACAATTTAAAGCTTCGAGCACACTCTGCGCATGGACGCGCTCAGATCCGGCTTATGCGGGGAGATAGGTATCGAACCAATCCAGAGCGAGATTGATTACCCTGTCTCTGTGCGCTGGATTGGAGAATACGTGATCTCCTCCCTTCACGATTTCTATGCCCTTAGGTTCTCTAAGATTCTCATAGATTCGTTGCCCTTCAGCGCAGGGTACAGTTTCGTCCACCTCCCCGTGAATGACGAGGGCACGGCTGACCTTTCTTGCCTCTTCAAGCACGTCATAGCGCGCAAAGTCGGTATATATGTCATCTTGAAACGGGATGCCATCAATGCTGCCATCTCCCTCTTTTTCAAGAAGATAAGGGGTCGCCCAGAGGGAGACACACCGTATCCGCGCGTCTCGCGCTGCCTTGATAAGTGCTGAGGTGGCCCCGAAACTGCTTCCGATTATTCCGATCTTTTCAGGATTGATTTTGTTGTGATGGAGCACGTAATCCGCGACGCGGCTAAGATTGTCAAGGCGGATGGTAAGCGTTGTCTGTCCGATCTTACCTCCGCTTTCGCCGCAGCCGTGGTAATCGAATCTGCACGTGGCAACGCCTGCCTCGGCGAATCTCTCGGAGAGGGCTACGTACTTTGAGCTTTCCTTTGAGCTGATAAGCCCGTGTGAGAGTATGACGCAGCGAAACTTTCCCGTGCCCTCCGGGAAAACCATGAGTCCGCTTATCTTGTTGGATACGGAGGCTAACTCAAAAGGTTCTGTGAACGTCATTCCTCCCTGAGGCTCTCCAGTATCTCTTCGAGCCGTATGAGGTTTATGACGTCTTCCTTGTTGTATTCGAGCAGAAGATTAAGCGCGTCGCGATTGCCGAAATTCTTATACTTCTCCCAGAGCCACATGGCTTTATACCCGTTCATGCCGTCCGTTTTCCGTTCAATGCCGAACATCTTTTCAAGGTCTTTGAGCCCGCCCCTGATGCCGAGCTTTTTCTTTTCCTTGAAGAGGTCTCTGGACACGCAATTTGCCTGAAGATCGATATTCAAACACTGCTTGATTCGCGGGAGATCAAACCCGTCACCGTTAAAGGTCACAATAGTCTTTACGTTGCTCAGCTGCCGTTCGATACTGCCACTCTTAATATCGTCTCCATACCACTGGAGAAAACCGTTGTTCTCGATAGACACGCCAAATACACAAATATTGCCGGCCCTATCGGTTTCTATGTCAAGATACGCCCTCACTTCACTTACTCCTTTCTGTTGAACGCTGCGAAAATTGTATCATATGGCTCATTTTAAATCTATGTCCTTAACGTTACGATGCCAATTATGCCTGCCGCGATAAAGAGACAATTCGAAAGCCAGGCGGCAAACAGGGGGGGGAAGGTCTCGCCGTAACCGAACGCAAGTGACAGAAAGTGTACACCCCAGTAGCACGCGCCGAGCATGATACCGGAGAGCACGCCCACGGACACATGCTTTGTCTTCATGTACCTGAGACCGACCGAAAAGGCGGCAAATACCATGATGAGATTGGCAAACGGAAAGGCCACCTTGTTGTAAAGGTCCACAAGATATCTCCTGATGTTGTGCCCGTCACTTTTCAGCTTCTCTATGTAGCGGGCAAGTTCCCCGTAGCCCATGTTCTCCGGATCTTTATTGGCAATTTTAAAAAACGACGGGGGCTCCTCGATTAAGTCCTTAAACTCGGCGTAGGTCTTTTTTGCAATAATCCCGTTTCCGTCGAACGTGCGCTCGGCAACATGCGTGAAATACCAGGAGCCGTCTTTGAATGTGCCCTGCTCGGCATCGTATCGTTTTTTTATGGCGAAGGTGTCGGAAAGTTCCAGGACCGTAAGTCCCTTTATCGTGTCGCTCTTTGCATCAAAATAGTCTATGTTGCATATCACGTTATTCTTTTTGAACCATATCTTATCGTTCTTGAAGAATACTTGTGATTCTCCTCCACGTATCTTTACCCTGAGTAGATAGTCAGAAGCGCCTGAAGTGAAGGGGATGATCCACTCTGAGAGTACGAACGAGAAGACTACAAGGACCATGGAAAAAGCAAGTAGCGGCTTCATGAGCGAAAGCGTACTGATGCCCGAAGTCCGCGCAATAATCATTTCATTTCCTCTGATCATGAGGATGAGCATGATGAGCATTGCAATGAGGAAGGAAAAAGGGAGAATCGCATGGACATAGAAAGGCAGCATGAGCATAAGATAGACTACACTTACCGCAAAGATCTTGATAGATGACGTAAAGATATCCATCTTATCAAAGAATTCGATGGTCAGAAACATGATGACGCCGGCAAGCTCGGCAATCAATAAGATCTTTGCCGCACTGATAATGAGATATTTATTGAGTCTTTTCAATTGAGTGCGCCCACAGATATTTTAGTCTTTGCCACACGGTGGCGTATTCTTCTTCATTTAAGTTTCTCATGAGGTAGATGCCCATTGCCGCAATGGTGAGATTGGGGAGAAAGGAAGTGAGGATCACGGGCAGGTGAATGGTCATGCCGACATTTTCCGCCACCGCCATGAGCAGGTAATAGAACAAAAAGAGCAAGAGGCTATAGAGCATGCCCGAAAGCTTGCCCTCGACCTTTCTTTTGACCCCAAGCGGGACCGTGAGAAAGATAAACGCAACAGAGGCGAAGGGCAGGGAACCCTTGACATTGTATACATCGAGCAGCGTGTCATACCGCTTGCTGTCGTTCTCCGAGTCGGCCAGGGTCTTTTTCAACTCGGCCCTGTTCATCTCGTAAGGTTTCTTTCTCAGTTCTCCCACCTTGGGGATCATCTCCGAGAGGTTCATGGAAAAGGTATAGTTGTTGAAGCTCACGTTTCTGTAAGTATCGGTCGATTTTTCCCATCGGTGAAGGTTCCCGTTTTCAAGGGCGAAGTACAGATCAAGGGTGTCCGGGTCCACATTTATATATCCTTTTTGCGCGGATATGGTCTGCTTGATCTGTTTGTCTCTCTCATCAGAAACCACGACCCCTGAAAGTATCCTTTTTTCCGTGTCGACCTTGTCCACATATATGACAATTCCCCGTATGGTATCGTTAAAGATACCCTCTTTATCTTCGACGGATATGCCTTTCTTCAATACGTCGAAGAATGTATTTCTGAAGAGTTCCCCGCTCTTGGGTAAAAGCAGGTTTGCGTTGAGGAGGGCGCAGACGGTTATGAGAGCTCCGAGCGTTGTGATCGGCACGAAAAGGCGCTTCAAATCCACGCCGCTTGCCTTGAGAATAAGGATTTCGTTTTCTGTGGAGAGTCTTCCCAACACAACAATCACAGAGAGAAGAAAGGCCATGGGGAGCGTGAATGAAAGATAGAGGGGGGTGGAGTACAGGATGAGGAGGAGAATATCGCTGATCCCTACCCCCTTGTTGATAACGAAATCGGCCATTTTGCCGAGGCGACCGAGTATGAGAATGAAGGTGAGGATGCCCATTGAAAGAAGGAGGATGGTGGCCAATTCTTTCATTATGTAGACATTGAATTTTGAAGTTGTTTTCCTCAATATTTCCATCAGGTAATGTACCATTGCTTCCCTGGGAAGTCAATGCGCGGGCGTGAGTTTAGCGGGTGGTCACTGAGGGGCTCCTCACGCGCTTAAGGGCGCAATAATCGCGCAGGATGAAAAACCGGACAGGAATGAAAATCGGCGTGGGCCGGACAGAGCCCTGCCTGTGCACTCCACTGTGTTCTTTCTTTGCATTGACAGAGACCTCAATTTTGTTTACTATCTCCGGTAACATGAAGATAGGTGTACTCTCCGACACACATCTCACCCATGTCACCGACCATTTCAGGAAGACAATGAGGACCGCGTTCCAGGATGTTCAGATGATCATTCATGCGGGCGATATAACGGCGCCCCCGGTGTATGATTATCTTTCCAACTGGGAACTTAAGGCGGTAAAAGGCAACATGGATGATTACGAACTGCAACGGCTTCTTCCGGCCAGAAGGATAGAAGAGATAGCAGGTAGAAAGATCGGCGTGATGCACGGAAACGGGTCTCCCCAGGGGATTGAGGAGAGGGTGTTCAGGGAATTTCAAGACGTAGACGTGATTATTTTCGGCCATTCTCATGTCCCTTTTATGAAAAGAAAAGGCGACGTCTTCTTATTCAATCCGGGAAGCTTCAGGGGAAGCTATTCGCATCCGGGGACCGTGGGTCTCATTACAATAGGTGAAGAGATTGCGCTTACCCATATTGAAGTTGAATAGACTTTAATAAATAGCGTCAATAGGCGATAATTAATACGTATGGAACCGGTTTACATATCATTCCTCTGGCACATGCATCAGCCCTACTACAAGAATCTCTTCACGGGAGAATACCTTCTGCCCTGGGTATTGCTGCATGGAACCAAGGACTATTACGATATGGCGGCAATAGTCAAAGAATTTCCCGCGATGAGACAGAATTTCAACCTGGTGCCCTCCCTTCTCGCGCAGCTTTTTGATTACGAGAACCTTGAGGTAAATGACTCCTATGTCTCCGTCTTCAATAAAGAGCCCAAAGATCTAACCGCCTCGGACAAAATTTTTATCCTCACCAACTTTTTCAACGCGAACTGGGACAATATGATTCGACCCTTCCCGCGATATTATGAGCTCCTGAGAAAAAGAGGGTTCTACTATCCCAAGGACGGGATGGACAAAATAGTGGGTTATTTCACCGACGAAGAATTGAGGGACATTCAGATGTTCTTCTTTCTCGCCTGGATCGACCCGACGTTCTTTGAGCTCCACGATGATTTGAAGTACTTGAAGTCCAAGGGACGACTCTTCAGCGAGGATGACAAAAAGACCCTTGTCGGCGTGCAGAAGATGATTCTGAAGAGTATTATCCCTCTTTACAGGGAACTTGCGTTAAGCGGTCAGATCGAGCTTTCAACCTCGCCATTTTATCATCCGATAATCCCTCTTCTTATCGACAGCAGGTCGGCGAAAGAGTCCATGCCGAACGTAGCGCTTCCGGATCGGCCCTTCGCAAGGCCGGACGATGCGTCCCGACAGATAGGAGACGCTCTAACTCTCTTCAAAGAAATCTTTGGAAACAAGCCACGTGGTGTCTGGCCTCCCGAGGGCTCGGTCAGCGATGATGCGCTGGCGCTCTATATGGATCACGATGTGAAATGGCTCGCCACAGATGAGGACATCCTTTTTGAAAGCTTAAACTGGGGATCACGACGGGACGGAAACGGGTTTTTGTCCAACCCCGAAATCCTTTACAAACCCTATCGGTACGAAAGAAGAGAGAAAGAGATTCAAGTGATCTTTCGGGATCAGTCCTTATCTGACCTCATATCGTTCCATTATTCGCGGATGGATGCAAAAGATGCGGCCTCAGATTGCTTAAGAAGGATAAGAACAGTTCGTGATTCCCTGCGGGGTAAAATCAGAGAGCCCTTGATCACGATAGCCATGGATGGTGAAAACGCCTGGGAGAACTACAAGAACGATGGAAGGGATTTCCTGAAGTATCTCTACGAAGGCATCCTTTCTGACTCAGGCATCGTCCCCACTACGATTTCGGACTATCTCAGTCATTGCAGGGAATTTGGCGAGCTTCATCATTGCTTTGCCGGTTCCTGGATCGGTCATAATTTTTCCATATGGATCGGCCATAGCGAGGACAACGCCGGCTGGACCGAGCTTGCCGAGACAAGGGATTTCCTGGATGCCGAAGACCCGGGTCACAGCAATGCCAAGGCGTGGGAATCGATCTATATAGCTGAAGGGAGTGATTGGTTCTGGTGGTACGGCGATGAGCATTCTTCCGAGAATGATGAGATTTTTGATTTCCTGTTCAGGGAGAACCTTTCCAATGTATACCGGTTTCTTAATAAACAGCCTCCGGAAATCTTGAGTATACCGATTATAGTGGAGGACCGTGAAACCAGACCCACAAGGGAGCCCATCAATTTCATTCATCCCCAGATAGATGGTCGTGTGACGAATTACTTCGAGTGGATAGGCGCCGGTTATCTCGAAGGAAGGGGCCACGGGGTGGCCATGCACGAGACGGTGTCACTGATAAAAGGGTGTTATTATGGATTTGATGAAAGCAATCTTTTTTTGAGACTCGATATCGACAAAACGTTTGTGAGCGACATGGCCGATCTCTCTTTTGAGATCAACATCATGGCCAGGACGGATCACAAGATTCTCTATCACCTCAAAACGGGCGTAACTGAGACCGGATTGCCCGTTCGTGCCGCGTTTACTGAAAACCTCGAAGTTATGGTACCATTTGACGCGCTCGGAGTTTCAAGGAAGGACAAATTAAACGTCTGGCTTTCCCTCAAAGTCAGGGACATGATCGTGGACAGAATTCCAAAAAGAGGATATCTCTCCATCAGCGTTCCCTCCGAGACCTTCGAAGCAGAGATGTGGTACGTCTAGACGAGACATCCCTGACTGGCTCTGACGTCACGCTTGCGAGTAAGTGAGACGGACGGCCGTTTTCATTGTTCAAATTTCGCGATTGCCTGGACTTTAGTCGGCCTCAACTACCGTTGATGCTATCCAGCCCTCTGTTCCCTCGTAGAGAACGATCCTGTACCATTTGAGATTGTTCTTGTCGATTTGTTCGGCAAAGACCGGAAGGATAGCCCCTTTCATGATGGTCCCGATTCGCTGGGAGTTCGTGTCCGGACTCAGTCTCACATTGGCCGCCTCGGTATTTACGACGACCTTACGCAGAGGGATTTCTATATTCCCTGAGCCGGATGAAGCCCCGCCTGAAGCCATCCCTGTCGCATACGCGCCTGTCTGCCCATTGTTTTGAGCATACGAATTATCCTGCGCTTCAGATTTCGGCGCTGCCGACATCTGCGAAGGCGTCTTTGCACCTGTGAGGAAGTGTCTATGGGAGTCCGGCAGGAAAAAGTGGTAGCCCGCCATACCCAGGATCACGAGTAGTGCGGCGCCTCCGGCTAAGGGATAGATCCGCATGCTCTTCTCACGCCATGTTTTTTTTACGGAGGCAAGAGGGATACTCTCTTCGATTAGTACCTTCGATACCACGCTGGTGTCGACCGTGTGCGCGGAGGCGGCATAGAGCACAAGCAGACACCGGTCGCAGATATAGTTGATGAGGCGCGGGTAACCCTTTGATGCCATGTGTATCAATCTGACCGCCCTGTCCTGGAATTCGAGGGGTCCCCTGGAGCCGGCTTTAAAGAGCCGGTAATTGATGTACGATTTCACCTCGTGGTACGTGAGCGGTCGTATGCCGTAGGTCACGGTGATCCTCTGAGCAAGGTGTCTCAAACCGGGGTCTTTCAGCCGGTCCAGAAACTCAGGCTGGGCGAAGAACACAGTGTGGAGTATCTTTCGTTTGTCAGTCTCGATGTTTGACAGAAGCCTGATGAATTCGAGCATTTCGTAGGAGAGCAGTTGCGCCTCGTCGATGATCAGAATGTTTTCTTTTCCTTTTTGAAATTCTTCAAGCAAGAAGTGTCTCAGCGTGTCGTAGAGTTCTTTCTTGGTATGCGGCTCATATTGGATTGAGAACTCCTTGAGCAACTCTTTCATAAATTCGGTTTCGTCGGTTACGGGGTTCAGGATGAGCGCTGTGTTGTAAGCCTCCCGATCGAGCGAGTTGAGAAAGATACGGGAAATGGTCGTCTTACCCGAGCCCACATCCCCGTAAATCAGTGCAAAACCCTCCTGCTGCGAGGTGAAAAATGTGAGGTAATCGAAGGCCTTCTTGTGTTCCTCTGACTCAAAATAGAATGCGGGGTCCGGCGACATGCCGAAAGGCTTTTCCGTCAAGCCGAAGTATTCAAGATACGGAATTTCCATCTGTGTACCAATATGACACATTTTTTTGTAATTTACGACACTATTTTTTTTCGCAGTTTGTACTATAATTTGGATGAAACCCCGCGGCTCCTTTAGGTTTTTATTGCAAAGACGAGCGGTGTAAGTATAATTAAACAGAAACAGGAGATGCGCGAGTGCTCTTATCGATCATTATTCCCGCTTATAACGAGATCAATTTTATTGACGCAATTATCGCAGCTGTCAGCAGCACACCGTATGATAAGGAGATTATCGTAGTGGACGACTCCTCCACAGACGGCACGCGTGAATATCTGAAAGGATTGAAACAGGAAGGCTTGAGCACGATCTTTCATGATGCAAACCAGGGAAAGGGTGCGGCTATAAGAACCGGCATTGCCCGAGCGCAGGGCGATATCATCATCATACAGGACGCCGACCTTGAATACGATCCGAGGGATTACCCAAAGCTGCTCGAGCCAATTCTCGAGGGAAAGGCCGATGTGGTTTACGGCTCGCGGTTTCTTGGCGGTCCCCATCGGGTATTCTACTTCTGGCATTACCTGGGAAACTATCTGGTTACGCTCATCTCGAACGTGTTCGCGAATCTCAATCTTACTGATATGGAAACGGGATACAAGGTGTTCACGCGCGAGGCGTTGAACGGCATTACCATAGAGTCGAACAGGTTCGGCTTTGAACCGGAGATAACCGCCAAGATCGCAAAGAAGAAGTGCCGGATTTACGAAATACCTATTTCCTACTACGGGCGAGGCTACGAAGAAGGCAAGAAGATCACCTGGCGGGATGGCATCAAGGCCTTCTTCACAATTGTAAAATATAATCTATTCCGGTAGTCATGCGAAGGAAATGTCGTGAAATAGTGAAAGGTTCTCGAAACGGTTTTACCTCCGTCGAACTCATTATTGTAATTGCGGCGCTCGCACTGCTTGCCGGTGCCGCGGTTGTGAGCATTCAGATAAGCGATCAGGACAGATCGACAATCGCGGCCGACCAGCTTATCGCCGATATCCAGTATGTACAGACGCGGGCCATGGGCACGGGCAACCAGCAAAATATAATATTTTCGACGGGTACAAGCTCTTACAGCCTGCGTGAAGGTGTGAACCTCATCGAACAGAAGAGCCTGCCGGATGGTGTCACCATAAGAAGTACTAATCTATCGGGCAATGTATTGATTTTTAATACCCTTGGGGAACCAACGTTTGGGACAGCCGGCGTCGCTTCCATCAATATTGGCAAAGGGTCGAGCCCGGACAGGGCAGTAACCATCCTCGCTGTCACAGGGATAGTGCAATGAGCAGAGGGCAAAGCAGAGGTTTTACCCTTATAGAACTCATCATTTTTATCGTGGTCGGCGCTATCATTTTGCCCGCCTCGTTTGTCGCCTTTACAAGTGCCATGAAATACTTTTCCGCGCCGGATTACTACGTTAAGGCAAGGTTTTATACCGAGCAGAAGATGGAGGAGTTGACGAGCTATACCTACACAAATATAGCGGTTCCAACTAATCCACCAAACAACGATGTACCTGAGGCCAACTACCAAAGGAACTGGACCACCAGTTTCATAGATTTATCTCTTAGTATCTCGGGCTCAGATGTGGGCTACAAGAAGATAACTGTGTCCACCATAATGCCGGATGGTTCGGTCTATGATGCCTCCACTATCGTGACAAAAAGGCCCAAAGCACCATGAACCATGAGAAATGTTTACGGTACGGTAAGGGATTTACCTTAATAGAAATCACCATAGTGATCGTGATACTGGGCATCCTGTCCGTGTTCACCTTTTCTTTCATTGACAGCGCGGTAAAAACCTACACCATTGCGAGCAAGCAACGGCTGCTTTATCAGCAGGGATCGTACATCATGGAGAGAATCTCAAGGGAGTTACGGGACGCGGAGTGGGTAACAAACTCGACATTCTATGTGAATAGCCTTTATTTTTACAGGCCCGATCTATCCGCGACTAATGTGGTGGACAAGAACCAGTATGTGTTGATACTGCGCGATAACAGCAACAACCTTTACCGGTTTTCGCGCTCTACTTCGGATCCGTTTTGGGTACCCTCGCTCTCTGCGAACAATGTGATAGGGAGGAATGTTACTCGATTCGTCGTAAATTTGACGACCAGCGGCCAGCACTTAAATGACTACGCGAACATAACGCTGGAACTGACGGACCCGCAGGACAGTACCATGAAGGTCACGATGCAGGAAACCATGTCACCGAAGAATCCGATAGGCTTAAACTGCTTCTGGTGGCCTTGGTTGTTCTGCACTCAGACATATGATTATACGAACAGATCGTTCAATGGTGATTATGAAGATATTGTTCAGTAATCGGGGGATTTCTCTGATTGTTCTCGTCATTGCTATGACATTGATAGCGGTGCTTGGCACGGCCTTTGTCTCCATGATGGGCAGCAAGCAGAAGGGTTTCTCGTATCAGGCCGACTCATACCGCGCCCTGAACCTTGCAAATGCAGGCGTCGAATACGCCATTCGCTATGTGTCTGACGGGTTAAGCGACGCCACCAATCCGAGCAACAATTTTTTCAGCAACCCAACTGGGCAGCACGATTTGAATTTTGCAGGAGGGACTTTTTCCTTCAGGTACAACCATCCGAATAACCGGATTACCGTAACGGCCAAATACCCCGCGACAAACGCTGTGGCAACAAGGACAGTAGCACTATCCAATTTTCGGCGTTACATCAATCCAATAAGCCTCGTCCCTGATGGTTCGAGCATACCAACGATTCACGGCAACAATACGGATGTCCCCACGATCTCCAACAACAGAGACACCTTCACGATATCCCGCATTGATGTATCAATAATCACAGGTGGCCCCTCCGTTTATATCAATATGATGCGAGATACAACTTTGATTTTTGACAACTCGGCCTTACCGTCACACCCTGTATGTGGTCCAACGCCAGCCTCTGGTTGCTACGATTCATCATATGGGATCTATGCTGGGAATGGAAACAAATCCGTGACGTTTTACCTGGCATCCCCGCAATCTCACGCCGAAGGGTCTATCCACACCTATACCCTCCAGTTCTCAGGCGCCCCGCCCACTGGGGTGTATACCATGCAATTCTATATTAACTTATGGAGTAATCCGTTTAAGATTACATTCTCTATTTGAAGCTGTGCGAGGAAGTCGCTCACTCCGCATTTCCTTCAATCTTCGAAACAGTGAAAAGCGTCTACGTTTCCGAAATTCAACATCCACGGAAATAGTGTGACAAACCTCATTGACAGGAATACGGCCCGTAGGATAACAAGTATAGACAGTCTTATTTCCTCCATCTTGCAAAGGTGAAGCTGACTGTCGGCGGATGGGAGAATATGGAATTACTTGAGAGGGAGCCAATGAAGACGCAAACAGGTCGGGTATTTTTCGGAGTTCTGCTTATCGGTATTCTCCTCGTGGTGGCTCAGTCGCAGGCTCTCGCGTCAATAGCTGATAGCACCGCATCGCTTGACTTAAGCCAGTTCAATATCTCCTGGGGACTTAACTGGACCACAGGCTCCCAGACTACCGGAACCAATGCGTTAGCGTCGAATAGTCTCGGAGAAAATGGGACGTTTTCAGATCTTGAGCCTGGTTGGGTCTCATCGTCAAGTGCCGTAAACATATCGAATGCATACGCGCAAGGTGCGACAGCCGCTTCTGTTTTGATCTCCTCCGTATCTCATTCAAACCTCGATGGAATCGGCTCGGCCAATAGCTCGGGCAGTGCAATGCTCACCGGTTCGTTCACGGTCACTACTGCAGGCTGGGTTTTTGTCACCATCCCCTATACCATTTCTCTGGGACTTGCCGCTTCAAACGATCCCGCGGCGGCCGCCTCAGGTGATTCAAAGGCGTGGATTTCGCTTTCAAAAGCAGGGGCGGGCGTTTCCACGGACTCTATGGAGATAACGACGACAGTTTACAATGGCAACACATTTAATCAAACCCAGTCAGCCATTTTTGGCGTGATGAAATGGTTCGATGCAGGTGAAACAGGCACGTTCACGGCGGAGACTTCCACTCAGGCGAGCGCTTCCGAGGTACCTCTGCCCGCAGCACTGGGGCTTTTTGCCCCAGGGCTTGCATGCCTTTTTGGGCTACGTAAAAGACCGTGCAAGGAGCGAACCGGCGTTTAGCTTAACCGTTGTGTTGTGGTATCCGATCTTCCGCTTATTACGCCTCGAAATCTTGAGTGATTGACTGATCACGGCCCTGCCGGTTAAGTGTCGGACTACGACCCCGGGAAAATCTATAAATCTTAATTACGGCGCGTTATGTCCAATCACGGCTTATTCGTTCACCATCGCCTGTTCTCCGGGCGCCATTTTGTTATTGACATGTTTCAATGAAACCATATAGAATTACGTATAAATATGGGAATTCTCTGTGGATATATGAGAATCTTAAATAGCTACTTTCAGAAAGTTTCTCAAATATCCATAAATATTGAATTTTATAGTTCTACCAGGGGTTGCAAAGGGAGAGCAGGGGTAAACTCTACGAATGCCCTCGCCCCCAAAGGATAAGCCGATTTGGATATATTAGGCGTCGATATCGGGACGGTCAGCATCAAGTATGTGAGATGCAAAGGAACCGCGGGCAAAAGTATCATTGCATCTCAGGGTGACTATCCCTATAAGGGCGATTTTGAAGACCTCGAGTTAATACTTGCCGATATCCGGACCAAAGAAGGTGCCGACGTCGAAGCGGTTGTGGGCCTCTCCTCTCCCGATATTATCAAAAAAACGTTTACTATTCCCCGCCTTCCAAAGAAGGAGCAGAAGGATGCAATGGATTGGGCATCGGCCAAGGCCCTCTCATCCTCACTGGACGGAATGGTGTATGAATACCTCATGCTCGGCCAGATCGAAGAAAAAGGCGTCATGAAAGATGAGGTCCTCTTTGTCGGCGCTCAAAAGGGTTGGATTGAACGTATCGCTTCAACTTTTCAGAGGGCGGGCTTTCCAGAAGTTACCCTCATTACCGATATTGCTTTTGGCTACGTCTATGCACTTGGAGAGATCGGCGACAAATCGGTTGCCGTTATCGACGTGGGAGGAAAACGGACCGGCCTTTACATCGCCAACGGTCGAAGACTCATGTTTGCGAGAGAGATATTAACGGCGTCCGAGAGTTTTTCCGATGCCTTGATGAGCGGCGGTCCGGAACTGAGCTTTGATCAGGCTGAGCGCTACAAACGTGAAAAGGGCTTCGACGAGGAATTCTCCGAGATCATGAAAATCCCTTTTGAGCGCCTTGCCGGTGAAGTCCAAAGGACATTCAGCGTATATAACCAGAGATATCCGGAAAAGCCCATTACGGGCGTATACGTAACGGGGCGGGGCGCAAAAATACCACGGTTCTTTGATAAACTCGAAGAGACGCTTGTGGAGCAGGTAAATTACCTGGAAACGATCCAGGGCATCGAAGACAAATACATACCCGCACACACCCTGTGCATGAATCTGGAGGTGTTACCCAACCTTTTACCGGAAGGTGCAAGAAAGAGAGAGCAGGACAGACTCATGAGACGCTCTATATCCATGGCGACCATCGCCATTGCGGGAATCCTCTTTCTCGTTTCTCTCTATATGTGGGGCGCTTCACGAAACGTTGATACGCGAATAAACATGGAGCGAAAGACGCTTGAAACTATGAAGCGGGGCTTGAGCACATTAGGTACGAGGGCGAGCAACGTGCTCGACACGTCCGATATAACATTTATCAGGAACGAGATTCAGAGGAAAGATCTTACCTTCATCACCCTCATGAAGTATCTCTCATCGCGGATTCCGGGCGACGTCTATTTGAAATCCATCGAGTTTGGCGGTGATATCCAGTCCGACGTGCCCTCGTCAGCGCAAAAGACGCAGAATACCCCCTCATCCGTGCAGCCGGCCCAGGGGGCCCTCTTAAGCTCTACAAGCCAGCCGCTCAAGAGAACACCTGTCGGCGATTATTATCCGCTCACGCTCAGAGGGTTTATTTTCGGAGAGCCTGATGCACTTGAATTGAGTCTATTTAATCTCGTCTTGTCTCTCAAACAATCAGGTTTCATTGATCATGTGGAAATAGTCGCAAAAGAAAACGGCAGGATGAAGGGAAGGCCCATCACGGAATTCATAATCGCGGCGAGGTGCATGAAGCATGAACTTTAGAAGTCTCTATGTCTGGTTCTTATTGCCCGTGCTCATCATCATAGCGTGGGTTGTCCTCGTCTATGTGCCGGTGAATTCATCTGCCAGGAGCAAGGAAGGCAAATTGACCGCGATAAGGAATGAAAGGCAGACAGTGGAGCGGGATATGAAGGACCTCGTGAGCGAGGCGAGCTCCCAGAAGAGTCTACAGGTGTCGTACGACGAGTTCATGAGCCAGGCGCCTGCCATAGACAGGATGCCCGAATACATGAAAAATGTTACGAGATCGGCAAGAGACAGAGGAATGGCCGTTGTGAGTTTGAGCGGCTACTATAGCTCCCTTGATGTATCCCAGAAAGGAGGGCTCGTAAATCCGACCTTCGAGATGGGACTTAAGGGAGGGTTTCTCGAGATGGGCCGTTTCCTCGAGGAGCTTTCAAACAAACCGGCCTTTAAGGGGATCGAGGCTGCGCGTATCGGTTACGATGAAAAGGAGTATCCTCAGGTAACGGGGAGATTTGTTATCGACTTTAAGGCGCTCACAGGAAGAAAGGGTGAAAGTAAGTAAACCGGTTTTGATTTTTGCGATTGTCGTATTGGTTATTTCAGGATATATCTTTTTCTTCACCGGAAAGAAAAAGACGACGGTTCCTGCGCCGGCTGTCCGGCCCGCTTCCGGACAGGCGCAGGCCACACCAGGGCAGACGACCACGCCACCGCCACTCTCTTCCGTACAAACATCATCAGCGCAGTCCACAATGAAACCAAATCAGCCTGAGGTCGCACCCCCGGCGCTTAAGCCCGATTTTGATAAACTGAAAGTGGGGTGGGCCAGAAACCCGTTTGTATTGCCTCAGCTTAAAGAAGAAAGAAGCAAGGAGACCACGCCTGCCGCCAGATTGTTCGCTATTCTTGAAAAGGGAAAGGATAGGGTCGCCATCATCGATCACGAAATCGTGAGAAAAGGCGACATGGTCGGGAACGAAAAGGTCCTGGAGATCGAGAGCGACAAGGTCATCCTCATTCGCAATGGCGTCAAAAGAGTTCTCGATCTCGTGACCTTCGAAGATCAGACCCCGGAAGAACCCAAAACAAAGGCAATGGAGAAGGGCAAATGAGAAAACTATGGATCTATGCGGCGATGGTTTGTTTCTTGTGCTCCTGCGCCCATGTTCAGCAGGCGAAGGAGAAAAGTCCCACGGTTAAACCCCCTGAGATACCGAGCCCGGTCTCTTTCCAGATAGAAAAAGAAAAAAGGACGGAGACGCCCAGGGTGGAGGAGGTCTTCTCTTTCTCGCTCCGGGAGGCCGACGTCAAAGACATTCTCAGGGCCATTGGGAAACAGGCAAATTACAATGTGGTTGTGGAGCCTGACGTGAAAGGCACGGCCACGGTGGACTTGAAGGATGTCACCCTTGTCAAGGCGCTTGAGTATATCCTTGAGCCATTGAGCTTTACGTACAAAATTGAGAACAGAACGATCTACGTTTCCAGGCCGAAAGTGGAAACCAGGATGTTCAGCCTGAATTATATAGCCCTTAAGAAGACCGGAACGAGCAATGTTTACGCCACCCCGGGGACGATCGGAGGCACAACCACCACAACAGGCGTTGCCACTACGACAAGCAGCACATACGGCTCCCAGGTGTCAGTAAGGAGTGAAACAGATTCCGACATATGGAAAAGCCTGGAAGATAACATAAAAGGTCTGCTTTCTAAAGACGGTAAATTCGTGGTGAACAAGCAGGCCATGATGATAATCGTTACGGATTACCCCCGGATCCTGAAAGATATTGACACATTTCTCAAAGCGGCCGAAGGGGTCATCCATCGTCAGGTTATGATAGAGGCAAAGATTGTTGAAGTTTTGCTTAATGATTCTTCACGCCAGGGGGTAAACTGGAAGATGGTTGAAGGACGAATCGGAGAGTTCAACTTCAGAGGGCAGCAGGCGTTACTCAATCAGTTCTCGGATCCCGCGCTCAGTACCACCACGGCGGTCTCCGGCACTCCCTTTTTCCGTATCTTTGCCGGAAATGGAAACCTGGATATTAACAACACCTTCATCGATCTTTTGAAGATCTTCGGCAAAGTGGAAACGATCTCCAGCCCCAAAATATCGACACTCAATAATCAGCGGGCCATCATCAAGGTTACGACTCAGGATGTGTACTTCGATGTGCAGCAGACCGCCGTCACGGGCAGTGCGAACCCTACCATCACGTACACACCGAGATTCATCGATGAAGGACTCACCCTTGATGTCACGCCCCAGATAGACGATAAGGGAAATATCACCCTCAACATACATCCCATTATGTCCGAAAGGACAGGCGATGTCGTCGCGCCCGGGGGTGTCACCACAGTGCCTATACTTAACGTTCGAGAAGTCGATACGATCGTGAAGGTAAAAGAAGGAGAGACCGTAGTCATCGGCGGGCTTATCAAGAGCATCAAGTCGAATACCGACACGGGCACCAAGGGGCTCATGTCGATCCCTGTTATCGGGCAATTCTTCAAGGTGAATGAAACAAGCGATACAAAAAGTGAATTGGTCGTGTTCTTGACCCCGCGCGTTATTTACGAGGAAATCAACTGATGAGTGTGATTCAGGATGCCCTGAAAAGGGCAGAGGAGGATAGGAAGAAGAAGGGCCGGGAAGCCTCTTACCCGGCGCTTCATAACGCCGGAAAATCGAGAATTCCTCTGTATATCGTTGCTCTTCTCGTGTGCGTGGCGGCTGTCGTCATGTATTTGTACACGTCACATTCTCGGAGGTTAAAGCCTGTAGATAGGCCCGTGGCTGCCTCAGCTGCCGCAAAGCCGATTAAGGCTGAGGCCCCTTCCTCCACCGCGCCGCAGATGCTGCAACCTGTTCAAAAGGCGAAAGGAAAGGCGGGTGAGCACGCGACAACGATTGTGGCGTCAATAAAGCCGGTGGGAGAGCCACCGGTCTTAATGAAGCCTCATAAAAGATCTCTTCCCGGCGCCGCCGAAGCAGAGATTCTTAAGACGCGTAGCACGGCTATTTCTCCGTCCCCGGCAAAAAAAGAAAAGACTATGGAGCAGGATGAAAAGCAGGTCACGACGAGCGATCCGGTAAGAGCAGTCGAAAGAAAGGCCGATGAAGGGGCCGTCGATGTCCTGTATAATGAGGCGTTAAATGCGCAGGAATCGGGCAGATTAAGACAGGCCAAGGACCTGTACAAACAAATACTGGTGAAGCAACCCGACCATACCGAAGCCCTCAATAATCTTGGCGTCATAGCTATCCAGGAAGACAACCGGGCCGAGGCGCTCTTTTATTTTAAGAAAATACTTGAATCCCACAGCGATTATCCCAAGGCATATAACAATATCGGGCTTATCGTCATGAGGGATCAAGAGGGCAAACTCGCCGAGGAATATTTCAGAAAAGCCATCGCACTGGAGCCTGACAGCGTGGAGCCCTATCTCAATCTTTCCGCCCTTCTAAGAAGTCAGGGACGGCTCCAGGATGCCTCAAAGCTTCTTGAGATACCCCTTAGTAAGAAGATCAAGGAACCCAATCTGTTCCTGTCATATGCGGTGATCAAAGACAGGCTCGGTCAATACGAAGAGGCGGCGCGGTACTACAGACAATACCTTTCGTCGGTGAAATCGCCGGGTGCAAGAAAAGACGTTCTGGAAAGATTGAGATATATAGAGAAGACAGGGCAGTAGGGTAAACGGATGCGCACACTCACGGCGGGCTGACTGTGATGAGGTCTTGAATGGCAGGCAAACGGAAACGCTTGGGCGAATTGCTCCTGGATGCAGAGAAGATCACAGAAAAGGATCTGCTCAGGGCCCTGACCGAGCAGAAGAAATATGGCGATAAGCTCGGAAAGATCATCGTGCGACTGGGACTTCTTTCCGAAAAGGAAATTATAGAAACGGTGAGCAGACAACTGAGTATCCCCATCGTCAATCTCAATGAGTTGTCCATACCCGAGGACGTGCTGAAACTTGTTTCGGCCGATACGGCCAAGCATTCCATGGCGATACCGGTGATGAGACGTCATAATGTCTTAAAGCTTGCCATGGTAGACCCTCTCGACATAGACGCTATGGATAACGTGGCCCGCATCGTGAAGATGGAGATAGAGCCACTCATTGTCACCGAGGATGATCTCAGGCTCGCGCTCGAAAAATACTATGGATTAAAGACCATCGTTGAAGAGACCCTTGACAGAATCAGGCAGCAGGAAGTTACGTTCGTCAAAGATGAACAGGAAGACCTGGACCAGGATGAACGTATATCGGTGGATCTGGCAGAGGAAGAGCCCGTTGTTCGTTTCGTCAACAGCCTTCTGGCGCAAGCATTGACCGATAATGCGAGCGATATTCACGTTGAACCCTCGAAGAACCAGATGCGCATCAGGATGAGGGTTGATGGAAAATTGAGGGAGATACCGAGCCCGGAAAAGAAGATGTTTCTGCCCATCGTGTCGAGGATCAAGATACTTGCCGGTATAGATATCGCAAAGACGAGAACTCCCCAGGACGGGCGGTTCAATATACGTGATGTTAGCAAAGAGGTCGGCCTCAGGGTTTCTACATTTCCTACCATTCACGGGGAAAAGGTGGTGCTCCGCCTCCTTGATAAGAGCACCGCGCTTTATGGTATAGACAATCTCGGTTTGCTCCGCGATGACAAAGAGAAAATCAAGAATGTGTTGAAAAGGCCTTATGGTTTTATCCTTTCAACCGGACCCACCGGAAGCGGTAAATCGAGTACCCTGTATGCCATCCTGAATTACATCAATTCTTCCGAGAAGAATATTATCACCATAGAAGATCCGGTCGAGTATACGCTGGAAGGTCTTGCCCAGGCCCAGGTGAACCCCAGGGCCGGACTCACCTTCGAGAGCGGTCTCAGGTCCATCTTAAGACAGGACCCTGATGTGATTATGGTCGGCGAGATAAGGGACAGAGAGACGGCCAATATCGCCGTCCACTCGGCGCTTACCGGTCACCTCGTGCTGTCTACGCTTCACACTAACGACGCTCCGAGCGCAGTCATGAGGTTGGTCGAAATGGGTATTGAGCCTTTTCTCGTCACTTCCTCGGTATCGTGCGTGATCGGGCAGAGGTTGATCAGGAGGATCTGTCCGGAGTGCAAGGAGTCCTACTATCCGACACCTTCGATCCACAAGACCTTTCAGATCAAAGATGACGTGCTCCTGTATAGAGGAAAAGGGTGCCCCGCCTGTAAATACAAAGGATACAGAGGACGGACCGGCATTTTCGAAGTGCTCATTATCGATGACGAGCTCAGGGATTTGATTGTCAACAAGGTACCCAGTGAAGTACTAAAGAAGAAGGCGCGAGAAAAAGGCATGAGGGTGATGAGAGACGACGCGGTAATGAAGGTGCTTTTCGGCGTTACAACCATAGAAGAGGCCCTCAACGTGGTGCAGGAGGATTAGGAAGCGTGAACCTCATAAGCGAATGCGGCGATACCAGACGAGGACGAGAATACGCAGGGGTACAGAAAGGGCTCAGTATTCCACGATGATTGGGAAGAGACAGGGATTAGGAAATAAGGTGTAACGACCATATCATGACCACATTCGCATATAGAGCACGGGATGACAGGGGCCTTCTGATTACGGGAAACCTGGAGGCAAACAGTCGGAGAGAAGCCATGCTTCAGCTCGATAATATGGGACTCTTCCCTCTTGATGCCAAGGAACAGAAAAGTGCTGGATTCGCAGTCGATGCCTTTCTGCTTCGCTTTCAAAGAGTCAAGCACGACGACCTTATATTCTTCACCCGTCAGCTCCAGACGGTTATTCGCGCCGGCATTCCCATGGTGTCCGGTCTTAAGGCCCTGGAAGAGCAAACAAATAACGAACGGCTGAAGGTGGCCATCAGGGAGGTCACTCAGGATATTGACCGGGGCCAGACTTTTTCTGATGCCCTGGCCAGGCACAGGGGCATATTTTCCGAGCTCTATATAGGCATGGTACGGGCCGGCGAGCTAAGCGGCAACCTCGATGAAGTACTGGAGCGACTTTCCGGTGTACTCGAATTTCAGATGAAGACAAAGGAGATGCTCAAGTCTGCCATGCGATACCCCGTATTCGTGGTCGTGACCCTTGCGATCGCCTTTGTCATTCTTGTCAACGTGGTGGTGCCTAAGTTCGCGCCTATTTTCAGAAGCGCCAAGCTGGATCTTCCGCTCCCCACTCAAATCCTGCTTCTCATAAACGACATTTTTCAGAAATATACCATGACGGCCATCATTACGGCCCTTGCGCTCATCACAGCCTTCGTCTTCTATAAGAGGACGGCCGCAGGCACCTATGCGATCGACCGGCTAAAACTGTCGGTGCCTCTCATTGGCGACATAGTCCTGAAGATCTGTATGGGCCGGTTCGCTTTTATCCTGGAGAATCTGGTACGCGCCGGTATCCCGATAATCAAGACCCTCGACATTGTTTCCCGATCAGTTGGCAATGAATACGTGGCGGAGAAGGTTCGGGATATCGCGGTCAGCATTGAAAAGGGCAGAGGCATTTCAAGACCTCTGAAAGACGCGAAGATATTTCCACCCCTTGTAATTCATCTCGTTGCAACGGGCGAGGAGACGGGTTCTCTGGAAGAGATGCTGCGCGAGGTATCGGTCCATTACGACAGAGAAGTCACCTACTCGGTCAACCGGCTTTCAGCATGGATCGAGCCGATTCTTACGGCAGGTCTGGCGTGTATGGTGTTGTTTCTCGCACTCGCCATTTTCATGCCATGGTGGGACATGATGCGCGCGATACGGGGAGGGTGATAGCATATGTTTGGAAAACGCAAGTATGCCGGGGAACCAAACGGTGAGGGAAATAGAAATCTCATGAAATCGGGCAAGAAAGGATTTTTCAGAGACCCGAGTAACCTCAATTATAATCTGAGGACTATCGTCCCTGTTATTGTTTTGCTCACAAGTCTTCTTTCGCTTGCCATCGGCTCCAACATACTGGCGCCGGTGAAGACGCGGATGCTATGGGTATGGATTGGGACCGCATGTCTCTTCTCGGGCTTTTGCTCTTTCATTATTATGAGGGCCATGACTCAACCGATAAGTGATCTGGTGCGAAAGGCGGAGCAGTACGTTAAGCTCGAGGAGATGAGGAAGAAGAGAGGCAAGATGATCGAGGTCTATAGCGTCATTGACCGGCTCATAGAATATATACGACTCAAGGCAGACGAAAGTGAAAAAAACGTTCTTTTGAGCGGTATTGAAAACCTTGATTACATCATACCTCTCGGATATATGTCGCTCATGGTTGCCCATGAGGTGAGAAATCCCCTTGCCACCATTACAGGTATGAGCGAACTTTTGAAGCAGAAAGCGACTGATGAGTCGCAGAGACAGTACCTCGACACCATGCTCAACGCGGCGCGGAAGATAGATATCTTTACCACAGAACTGCTCGATCTTAACGACAATGAACTGATGGTTGAAGAGTTCGATCTCAACGATGTTGTTGACGAGGCCATCCGCAGCCTGTCCCAGGAGATGCAAGGCCTCACCTGCACGTTTGAGAAGGAGCGCAAATTCCTCTGCACTTTAGACAGAACCAAGATGTATCAGGTTATCTTCAACATCCTTAAGAATGCTTCCTATTATGAAAAAGAGAACGGCCTTATTAGCGTAAGGATTCGGGAGGAAAAAGGGGATCTCTTCATCTCGATTTATAACCGGCATTCGAAGATTGATGAGGAGAATTTGCGGTCTCTCTTCAAGCCGTTCTTCACCAAAAGGAAGGGCGGGAAGGGTTTCGGTCTCTTTATCGCCATGAGGAACATAAAATTGCACGGAGGAGACATAAGGGTTGAGAGCGGTGATGAAGGCACCACGTTTATCATTGAACTGCCGCTTGAGAGACACGTGAACACGAACGGTGGAGAGGCCGTTAAGGAGCGTCCATGAAACAAAACCACCCGTTTACGTCAACTGAAAGGAGATGTACAGCGCTTCCATGCTCGAAGGAACGGATTGACTTCTTACGGAATTCTGGTAATATTGAAAAAAAAGGACCCAGGACAAGACTATGCATGAACACGTAGTGATTATCGAAGATGACCCCGGTGTAAGATTTTTTCTGGAAGAGGCGTTAAAGGGGGAAGAATACTCAGTGCGCTCTTTCACCTCCTATGAAGAGGCGATCCCTGCGATCGATGCGGCTACAGACCTCGTTATTATGGATATAAGCCTTCCGGGTATGGACGGACTCTCGGCCACGAGCGACCTGAAGCAGAAAAGCGATGTGCCCATCCTCATTATTACGGCGTACGGAACCAAGAAGAACGCTCTTGAGGCCATAAAAAGGGGCGCCACCGATTTTTTTATAAAGCCGATCCTTCTCGACGAATTGAAGGTCATTTTGAAGAGGGTCCTCGGCATGCGAAAGCTCAAGAAGGAAGTAGAGTTCTTGAGAGAGAAGGAGTTCGAAGGCCACATATTTCACGGCGTTGTAGGAAAATCGGAGCAGATGAAGACCATCTTCAAGGAGATCAAAAAGGTTGCCGACAAAGGGTTACCGGTGCTTGTTACCGGTGAGACGGGGGTGGGTAAAGAGGAAGCGGCGAAACTTATACACCTGTTATCCAGGCGACCGGGCGAATTTGTTGTGGTCAACTGTGCCTCCATACCGGACAACCTGCTTGAGAGCGAGCTCTTCGGATATGAAAAGGGTGCGTTTACCGGCGCCATTCAACAGAAACAGGGCAAATTCGAGGCGGCCGACAGAGGAACGATCGTGCTCGACGAAATAGGGGAGATGACCCCGTACCTTCAGGCAAAGCTGCTGAGGGCCGTGGAAAAGCAGGAGGTTGAGCACCTCGGTTCAACCAAAACGTATAAGGTCGATATACGGGTTGTCTCCACCACGAACCGCGTGATGGAGACCCAGATAAAAGAGGGCAAATTCAGGGAAGACCTGTACTTTCGTCTGGCCCAGATACATATAGTGATACCGCCCCTGCGGGAAAGACGCGAGGACATAGCGGTTCTCATCGATTATGTGCTGCACAATCTCGAAAAAGACAAGGGTAAAATTATGTCTGTTTCGGATGAGGCGCGAGGCATCCTGCTCGAATATGCGTGGCCAGGCAATGTGCGGGAGTTGATTGGCATCATGAGAAGGGCGGTGATCATGTGTGAGGGCGAGGTGATAAGTGTTGATGATCTTCCGCTTCATTTGAGGGGCGGTTATTCACTTGCGAGTCAGACCACATATTCGGACAAATCGCTGGATGATGCGATTTCGGAACTGGAAAAGAGCATGATAATCGATGCCCTGAAGAAAACACAGGGATCACAGGCAAAAGCGGCAAAGATTTTGGGCATTTCTGAACGGAGCATGTGGTACAGGGTAAAGAAATATGAGATCGATATGGGCGTGAGATGAGGCTCTCCTACAATTTTTGTAGTAAGCTACAAAAATTTGTTGCTATTTTGAATTACAAAACGTAATATAGTTGACAGATGGTTGAGACGATATATAGAACCAATTTCGTAGATGTTAATTGTATCTTATTGTTTTTTATAGCTGTTATAGTTTATTTTGAATTGTGGCAAGGAGATCATAAACGGCTTGAGGGCGGGTATCTCTCATGAACTGTTTAGGGTATAAAGTTTGCATACTGAAGGGGAGAGGTGGACGAATATGGGCAAAAGACGAGAGGAGGGATACACCTTGAGGTCGTTCAGGAATACCATCGGGAATAGCAAGGGCTTTACCTTGATAGAGTTGATCATCGTCATCATTATCATCGGTATATTGGCCGCCGTTGCAATACCGAAATATCTGGAGATTAAACAGGACGCCGGTGATGCCACCGCCAAAGGTATTTTGAGCGCGTTGAGAGGGTCGAGCGCCATACTATTTGCCCAGTACAACATAAAGGGAACCACCACGCCCTATACAATGGGCGATATAATCGGCGCTGCAAGCATCCAGGGGGTGACCCTCGCGGGCACCGACGGGAGCAGCGTGCAGGTGCAGATACCGGGGGCGGCAACGTATACCATGTCGATCAATGTGACAGCGACCTTACCCACAACCCCCGCTTCTATCGCATGTGCGTCAGTTTCGGGCGATACCACAAATAGGTGCACCACCTGGTGACGTGGTGATCGAAAATTACTGGTGCCTTGCGCAGTCTTTACAAATCCGTTCGACTCAGCAAAGAGCTCCTCGATCACGCGCGTAACCTATTTCTGCCGATTATCGGCTTCAGCGGTTTAGTTCTCCTCTATTTCTATCCTTTTTTATCGTCAAAGAACATTTTCAGCGAAAGGGACCTTGCCCCGTTCTTCATACCCCCCAAGATCCTCTGGGTCGATCTCGTCAAGAGTTTCATATTTCCCTTTTGGAACCCTTATAACTACTCGGGTATCCCTTTATTTGCCACATTACAACCCGGCGTATTCTATCCACCTCATCTGATCTACTTCCTCCTCCCCTTCAATGTTGCCTGGAACTGGCTTATCATACTTCATTTCTTGTTCACGGGGGTGGGGTTCTACGCCTTCTTGCGCTATATCAAAATTTCCCGATTGTCGGCTTTTCTCGGCGGCACGGTTTTGATACTGTCGGGATATCTCGTCTCGGTCCATAACCTTCTTCCTCATCTTTTTGCTGTGGCCTGGTTTTCTCCAATACTCCTGTTCTTCCTCAAACACGTGGAGACGAAGAGAAAGAAATACGCAGTCGTTTCCGGCATATTCCTCGTTTTTCAATTTTGCGCTGGCGCCCCCGAGATAGTGCTGTTGACGGTCATCGTTCTGTGCTTCATATCTTTTTTTCCGAAACTGTTCGTGCTGGAAAGTGGCCCATCCCGGCTCGACGGGGTAAAGGCCCTATGGATCACGCTTCTCGTGTGCGTCCTTCTTGCCGGGGCCCAATGGGTGCCCTTCTATGAACTCAAGACCCAGAGTATACGCGCTTCCGGATTGCCGTATCAGGACGTGGTTACCTGGTCTTTTGGCTGGAAGGATTTCATTCAATTCTTTCTGCCTGATGTCTTTGGTTACCTTCAAACGATGGAAAAATATTGGCAAAATCAGTCATGGCTGAAGACCGTTTACGTCGGACTCATGCCCATCTGTTTTTCCGTCCTCTTTTTTTTGGGTCGGGACAAGCGCAGGATATTCTTTGCGTTCATAATGCTTATTTCTCTGATACTGGCCCTTGGTGGCAACACTCCGCTCTACAAGCTATTGTGCAGAATTCCACCTTTCAACGCGATTCGTTATCCGGTAAAATTTCTCTTTCTGCTGTTCTTCGGCATCTCTGTGAGCACGGCCTTCGGCCTGGACCGACTGAGAACGTATTTCGAGAATAGAGACAGAAAGATAGAGTGCACGGTCCAGGTATCGCTCTATGTAGGCTTGGTTTTTGCTATCCTGTGGGGCTATTGCAGTTTTTACGGCGCCTCTGTGGAAAATTTCCTGCTGGCGCACGGGTTCAAGCCGCCTCTGTACAACGAGATATGGTTTAACCTGCACAATCTGAAACGGTTTCTGCTGTTCTCTTTCCTGTTTTGCCTGGCGCTTTTTCTTTACTTGAAAAGCGAAAAAGGCGGGTTTCGAAAGATTCTCCTCTCTTTTGTTCTCTGCGTGAGTATTGCGGACCTATTTCTTGCGAATTACGGGTTCTTCAGCTCTGTTCCGTGGAAATGGTTTGTAGCAAAAGAGGGTGTTGTTAAAGAGATCCCTGCCCCCGTCGGCACTGAAAGGTATTTCGTTACCGTTAAAACCGAGTATCAGTTCCAGAATGTGGTATTGGGCAAGAACAGTATGAGTTCTCCCTATGCATCGATGTACGGCCTGTACGCTATCGGCGGATCGGAAGTCATGCGGGTTCAAAGTCAGGATACTTTCTTACGTATGTTTTCGTGCTTTAAGAATGTAGTGGAAGCGGAGAGGCTCCTTGACATGGGGGGTATTAAGTACGTGATCATTTCCTACGAGGTGGACAACAAGGATTTCAAACTGATTGCAAAAGAGGGCATGGGCGACCAGGCGGCCTACCTTTATGAATACGAGAGGTATCCTGGAAGATTCCTGCTCTTTGATAAGGTCAGAAAGGTGGATACCACTGAAGATACAGTAAAGACAATGGTAGAGAGCAAAGACATTGATTTCAGAAAGACACTCGTTATAACGGATAAGCATATTCCATATCTCACAGCAGAACAACCGCTTCAGGGGGAAATGACGCTTGTCTCGTACGAGCCCAACAAGTCGATCATCACATGTGATACGAATCAGGATGCCTTTCTCTACGTGAGCGATACCTATTATCCGGGGTGGAGGGCCTATGTGGACGGCAAAGAAACCAGGATATACCGCGCAAATCTTGCCTTCAGGGCCGTTCAGGTGCCCAAAGGCAGACATACCGTCGTCTTCAGATACGTCCCTACGTCCTTCTACGTGGGGCTTTGCCTCACCTTCCTCGGCATACTGCTGTGTATCTGTCTGGTGAGGAAAGACGGAAAATCCAGAGCTTAAGACGAGTAAACGGGATCTGCTCGAAGGAGAGGCGTCTTAGGATTTGTTCCTCTTCTTTGCGTGGGCTTGAGGGTAGAACGATGCTGCTTATTATTCGTAGAGATATTCCACGAGCATCCAGTCCGATATACGGAGCCGGTGGCTCATCATCTGAGCGAGTTTTGAATAGAGTGAGACGCCGAGCTTAGGATGATCGGCGAGAATCAATTCGAAGTTTTCCTTTGTGAGCACGAGGACAGTCGTCTCTTCGGCGGCACCCGCTGAAGCCGATCGGGGTAGACCGTCTATGATGCTCATTTCGCCGAAGGTTCGTCCCGGACCTATTTCGCAAATCGTTTTCACGGTCTTCTTTGAGTCTCCCTTGGCGATTCTTACGAGCCCATCCGAAATGAAGCACATATATGGTTCTATGGCACCCTCGTTGAATATGGGTTCCTCTTTTGCAGCTTTTCCTACGTAGAGGTATTGGGCGAATTTCTCCAGGTCTTCCGGGCTCAAGCCGCTTCCCCACTGCGATTTCTCAAGCATTGCCATCTTTTCCTGGACGGACGATATCACATGGTGGAGCATGTCTTCCTCCCGGATGCCTCTTTCTCGTTCTGAACTTTGTCCAAATATAATAACTTGTTATTCGGGTTTTTGCAATTTCTTTAGCGCAACATTGGCTGCGATAAGGATAGGGTCCCAAACAGTGGCAAAGGGCGGGGCATAGCCCAGATCAAGCCTTGCCACATCCTCTATACTCATCCTGTTGTAGAGGCAGGCAGCAAGTGTATCGATACGGTGGGCCACCCCCTCAACGCCCGCCATCTGTGCGCCGAGGAGTCTGCCTGTCTCTGCTTCGACCACATATGTGACGGTGAGCGCCTTTCCCGCGGGATAGGCGCTACTTCGCGACGTTCCCTGAATGGTGGATACAAAATAATGATATCCTTCATGGTCCGCCTCTAGTGGCGAAAGGCCGGTCCGGGCCACCTCCAGGTCAAATATCTTGGTAACGGCGGTTCCGACGATGCCCTCAAAGATGTGCCGCGCGCCGGCGGCATTTTCTCCGGCAATCCTGCCCTGCTTATTGGCCGTGGTGCCGAGCGGGATGTAGACTTTCTTACCCGTTACGAGGTGCGTGGCTTCGGCGCAATCGCCTGCGGCAAGGATATCCGGCACATTGGTACGGAGAAATTCGTCAACGGTTATGGCTCCGCCTGCGCCCAGCATCACGCCTGCAGCCCGTGCCACGGCTGTGTTGGGACGTGTCCCAATGGCCAGGATCACGATATCGGCGTCGCAAGGTCCCTTATCCGTGATGACCCTCGTGACGGCCTCATCCTTTCCTTCAAAGCCTTCAACGGAAACCCCTTTGCGGAGCGTCACCCCTTCCGAGCGGAGCTTATCCTCGACTATGCCGGTGACGCTTGAGTCCATGTTTCCGAGCACTCGGTCCATCTTTTCAATGACTGTAATATCAAGACCGCGCTTCTTGAGCGATTCGCACATTTCCATGCCGATATAACCGCCGCCCACGATGACCGCTTTCATAATATTTTTCCTTACGCCCGTACGGTTTTCGGCTGTACGTTCGGGTGCTGAATCCGAGGAAGACGTCCACCGGTCAATAAATCTTTTAATCTCCATGCCGTCATTTAGAGTCCTGACGCTGAAAATATGCTTGAGGTCAATGCCTGGAAGCGGCGGTTTGACGGGCAATCCGCCCGTGGCAATAACAAGTTTGTCATAGGAGACGGTTTTTGTTTCATTTGCGTTAAGATCTGTTACGACGACCTGTTTTTGTGCGGGATCTATCCGTAAGGCCTCATGGCGTGTGAGCACCGTGATGCCCCGCTCCTGGGTTGCCTTCTCGGGAGTGAGTGAGATCAGGCTCACTATGTCCTTCACGTCGTCCGAAATGTAATAGGGGAGACTGCATACCCCGTAGGATATAAAATGATCCTTTTCAAGAACGTACGATTCGTCCTGTGGCTTCATCCTCTTAAAGCTACTGGCAGCGCTCATTCCGGCCGCCACCCCGCCTATCACAACGAGACGTTCTTTCGAGGACATACACCGGCCTCCCTGTTCTTAGGATCAAGGCTCTTCGCCCATATGTCATCTTTATTATAACGACTGGCGGGGCCTTATGGCAACCATCAACTGGTCCCGCACCTGCGGTTGTTCTTTGACATCCTGAACAAAAAGGAGTAAAAAATACATGGATGTTCCACGACGTGGACCGGATGAATGGCCGGCGTCACAGATCACGGGCTAAAGGATAACGTATCAATGCTCGGCCTGTTTGGAGAGTGGACAGACCCGCCCATTGAGGATCGATGCGGGGCGGGGCAGACGATTCGGCTATAAAAACCCTTTGTTCATAGCAGGCGTATTCAAACCAAGGAGGACCCATGGATCCCAAGGAAAAAATCATCTTCGCCCTCGATGTGGACCATTTCGAGGAAGCCCAGAAACTTGTTATGGAATTCAAAGATCACGTGGGTATGTTCAAAGTCGGCAAGCAGCTTTTTACCCACTGCGGTCCGAAAATCGTAGATTTCATCAACATGAAGAGCTCCAGGGTGTTTCTTGATCTCAAGTACCACGATATTCCGAACACCGTGGCCAAGGCGGTGATCGAGGCGGCGAAACTCGGGGTGGAACTGGTCAACGTACACGCGTCAGGCGGATTCACAATGATGAAAGAGGCGCGAGCGGCACTTAATAAGGCGGTTCACACTCAGGGGCTTCATAAGCCGAAGATCATCGGCGTTACGGTACTCACGAGCCTTGACGGTGAGGAACTCAAGCGGATCGGTTTTGAGATGCCCGTTATTGAACTGACGAAAAGACTTACGCTGCTTGTCAAAGAAGCTGGCCTTGACGGCGTTGTAGCCGGCGGGGGCGAAATCGAGATGATACGCGAGACATGCGGAAAAGATTTTATCATCGTGACGCCCGGGGTTAGGATCGACGGTAAAAAAGATGACCAAAAACGTACCATAACACCCAAGGAAGCTATCGAGAAAGGGGCCACCTATATCGTCCTCGGTAGAGCGGTGAGAGACAGCGCAAATCCTCAGGATCTCCTGAGAGCGATCTGTAAGGATATAAAAGATGCCGCTTCTCACCAATAAAAACACGATCCTTGAAGTGATGAAAGAGCATCCGGGGCAGGTCAAAAAGCTCTGGGTTGAACAGGGGTTTGAAAGGGTGCTCAACGAATGCATCATAGAGGCGAAAGCCCGTGGTATCCAATTCCGCGTCCTTGCCAGAGATGCGTTTTTGAACAGGTTCAAAGGCCTTAAATCCCATATTTGTCTGGAAAGAGACGAATTTTCGTACAAGGATCCCGACGAACTTCTCAATGATCTGAAGGGCCGAAAGAACCCGTTTTTGTGTGCATTTGATGGCGTGCAGGACCCGCAGAACCTCGGAAATATCGTCCGCAGTTCAGCCTGTCTTGATTTAGAGGCGCTGATCATTCCCAAAGACAGGGCCTGCACAGTTACCGATACTGTTATTGAGATTGCGCGGGGCGCGCTGGAGCATGTGGCTATCGCGCGCGTTACCAATCTTGCGCGATATCTCGATACGCTCAAGAAACAGGGTTTTTTTTGCTACGGCCTCGATGAGCACGGTGAATCGTCCATCTGGGAAATAGACCTGACGGGGCCTGTCTGTCTCGTTCTTGGCGGAGAAGAGGGCTTAAGAAGACTGACCAGGGACACGTGCGATGCCCTTATCAAGATTCCCACCAACCCCTCCTTTCCCTCGTTAAATGTTGCTACATGTTTCGCGCTTTCTGCGTACGAAGTCAAAAGACAAAGAGAGACAGTACGCAGCAGGTAGGTTTCACCACCGCGCAATCTCGGAGTACCTCTGCAACCTCCTGGCAAAAGCTATGGGAGACGCTTTCACTATGCTTTATTAAGAGTGACGCGCGTTCGCTTGGCAAAGCGGCCGGCGAACAAAAATCTTGAAGGAGAAGCGGGATACGTGCTACACTCGACTACCACCATCTTAAGTTTGAGCACAATTTGCTCCATTAACAAGGCAAGGGGGTTAGTGGGCGTAAAAGGATAGCGGTAGATCGCTATCAGAAATTCAAAATATGGAGGAAGGGAACATGAAACAAATCAAAAGAGGTTTGATGCTCTTCATCGCTGCCTGTATTATAGCTATTATTCTTCCCGGTATTGGGGCCGCACAGCAGGGCAAGCCAATCGAATTGACCTATGGCACGCCTTACGGTGTTGAGCACACTTACAGCATCGTGGATCAGAAATGGATGGCGAAGATTGAAAAGGAGACGAACGGACGGGTAAAGTTCAAACCGTACTGGGGCGGAGCGGTGATCGGCGGCCGGGACGCTGTGGAGGAATTACAACAAGGCGCGATTGACATAGCGCTTATTAATCCTTCGACGTCGAAGAGCGGTTTCCAGATCACCAAGGCAAGTTACATATTTTTTTACGGGGTCAACGATCTCGCCGTGGGAGAAAAGGTTTTCAAGGAGATGCTCGTTAAATTCCCGGAGATCGAAAGAGAATACAAGGATATGAAAGTACTTTGCTGGGGTGGGTCCATGAATCAACTCATTACCAGGAAACCGGTTCGCAAGATTGCCGACCTCAGGGGCATGCGGATAAAGGTGGTCGGCGACGTGTCCAACGCCCTCAAGGAACTGGGGGTAGAGGGCGTCTCTATGTCTAATTCGGAAGTCTACGTGGGTCTTCAGAAGGGCATCCTCGACGGACTCATCACGCCCATAGAAACACTGGAATCCTTAAGATTCGCCGAGGTCGCAAAGTACGCGACGATGATCAACTTCTATCGCACGCATAGCGGCATGAGGATGATGAATCTCAAGAAGTTCAACAGCCTCCCCCCGGACATCAGGAAAGTCTTCGAAAATAACATAGAATACTACGGCCAGGAGACGGAAGCGGAGGTTGCGAGAACCAACCAGCACGCCATGGATGCGGGAAAGAAACTCGGCGTTGAGTTCATACCGATTTCTAAAGAGGAGATGGCCAAATTCTACGCGCCTGTAAGGGACATGGCACAGAGGGAAGCCCAGGGCTTAGACGCCAAAGGCCTCCCCGGCACAAAGATACTTAATGAAGCGCAGCGCCTCATTCAGCTATACAGCAAGTAAGGCCATAACGAGAACTGAAGATAACGAACAGGTAGGGGTGCTCTTCTCCTACCTGTTTCATTTGAGTCGACGTGTGAAGCAGACAGCGGGATCGTGGGTGCAGGGGCTTGTCAAAGACAACTTCATGTGCCCGTCTTCGCTCTCCTCTGTACGCGCATGAACGCGCCCGCGTATAGACGCATCCCTTGCATTCGTTCTATTTATTGATTATTGTAATGGTGTGATTTGCCGTGAAGACGGACATGTGATCACATATGCTAAGCCCTATCAGTAGAATATTCGAGCGGCAAGATATAAGAAGATTTATTTCTGAAAGCTGGTCGAACAGCTGGCCGATGACCCTCATTATGTTCTTCGAGTTTCTCATCGGCCTCACCGATATCTATATTGCAGGCAGGATCGGAAAAGATATCCAGGCGGCTTACGGATTTGTCATTCAGATGTATTTCGTCTTCATCATCATTGCCAACGCCCTCACAGCCGGAACCGTCTCCGTGATTTCACGGCTTTTCACCTCCGGCGATAAAGGCGCCCTCGATGACGCCGTCTATTCTACAACTCTTACAGCGGTTGTCTCGGGGGTAATCTTCGGCGCCGCGGGCATCGGCCTCACCCCTTTCTTGATCAATCTTGTAAATATTCCGAGGCAGCTCAAGCCCATTGCCATCCCCCTGGGAGAGATATATGCGGCTGGTCTTCTATTTCACTACATCGTGATTAACACGAATGGAATTTTGAGGGCCTGCAAACGGGTCCGCATCTCGCTCAAAACAATGTCCGTGGTCTGTGCCGTCAACATCGGACTCAATTTTTTTCTCGTCTTTCATACGAAGATCGGTTATCAGGGCATAGCCCTGTCCACAGCCATCAGCGTCTTTGTAGGCAGTATACTCAATCTGCGCTCCATAATGCCTTTTTTAGCGGGTATCAGGCGCTTCTCTGCGGAGGCTACCCGCGCCATTATTACGATCGGTTGGCCCTTTGCGCTGTCCCAGATTCTCTGGCAGCTCCATTCCATGGCGCTCTATCTCATCTTAAGTGCTCTGCCGCGCGATAGCGTCGAGACCCTTGCGGCTTTTGCCGCCGGACTCAGGATTGAATCAGCCATTTTTCTTCCGGCTATGGCGTTCAATATGGCCAATGCAGTTATTGCCGGGAACCTCATCGGGGAAAACAAGAGAGAAGATGCCTTCAGGGCGGGTATCATTACAGCCGTCATGGGCGTGATTATTGTGGCTTGCCTTACACTGGGGGTTATCATGGGAGCCAGGCAGATAGCCCCCGCCATTTCAAAGAATCCCGTCGTTGTTGCCCAGTGCATAAAGTATATCTATATCAGCATGATCAGCGAACCCTTCATGGCCTTCTGGATGGTCCTGGGTGGAGCTCTAAGCGGAGCCGGCGACACCAAGGGAATTATGCTCATTGTCTCATCTACCGTGTGGCTTATCCGGATTCCCCTGTGTTACCTGTGGGTAGTTGTGCTCGGTTTTGATGCAACGTCGGTATGGTGGACTATGAACCTTTCGCAGTTCATGACTGCAATGTTCATGGTGCACAGGTACTGGCAGAAGAGGTGGCTTGGGGCCGTAACTCAAACCAGCGGAGGGCGATGAGGCGCCTATGCGGTTGCGAGAGGCTAACCGTCGGAAGCGAGCAATACGAGGCAATCAGAAATTAACTTTGAATTTAAATCTCCAGCCGTCGTCACGTGTCTGGAACGAGGTGGTCTCGTTGTGCTCGATAAGAAATCCTTTGCCCAGGCCTATTTCACTGTAAGGAGACAGTTTGTAACCGAGAGAGACCTCAGTTTTGTTTTCCTTGGCGGTTTCCTTCTTCATAAGATTACTCGAGTCGAGGCTTTCTATTTTGTGCACGGCAAGGTTTGGCGTATCAGCAGCACCGTTTTCGGGCTTGCTTCCGGTCGCCTTATCGTCCATGAATTCTATATTGTAGACCTTCTGATCGGGCGAGACGTTTGCGTTCCCCGATGTCGGCTTTAATCGCACAAAGCTAATCTTCTCCGCGGTTACAGCCTTGTCGAGCGCCTTGTCATTCGAATCGCTATAGCTCTGAAATTCCTGCTTAATGGTAGCCGGGGCGCTATTGGGTGTGGTGCCCGTGCTCTGTGGATCAGTTAAGGCGGGCGCGGCTGCATAAAGAGGGCAGACCGCCACGAATGCCGATAGGGAAGAGACGATAATAGCACATACCAAAAAAAGAGTGTACTTTCGCCTAATCATACATAATATTATAAGCATTATGTTGAAAAAAAGCAAAACATCTTGTATGCTAAATATCCTGCAATGAACCCAATATGGTTTTACAGCACGAACAATCGGGATGAAAAGGTCAACTTCGAGGCGGCCCTGCTCAAAGGGATGGCGTCAAATTACGGCCTTTACATGGTGGCGAGGGACGATATACCGGTCATCCCGAGTGAGCGGATTCGCGCGATGCGACCTATGTCCTACGCAGAGATTGCCTACGAGGTCCTTCACCCCTTTCTCGGAGGGGAAATACCGTCCGAGAAGTTGAGGGCCCTGTTGGAGGACGCGTACCGTTACGAGACGATTCCTACGCAGATTGAGCACGTGACGGGCAGGACATATATCATGTGGCTCACCAAAGGACCCACATATTCCTTCAAAGATTACGCCGCTCGTTTCTTCGGGAGGGCGCTTGATTATTTTCTCAGCAGAAAGAGCCTGAAGCGCGTAGTCGTCGTGGCTACGAGCGGGGACACAGGCGGCGCGGTCGCGGATGCCCTCCACGGTCTAGAGAACATCGACAACATTGTCTTCTATCCAAAAGGGTCTATCAGTGACGGTCAAAGGCGACAGATGACAACCCTTGGCGATAATGTCCACGCATTTGAAATAGATGGTGATTTCGATGTCTGTCAGGCCCTGGCAAAGAATATCCTCGCAGATAAAGAGCTCGCCCTTGAGATCTTTGACGATGAAGAGCGATTCACATCGGCAAATTCCATAAGTATTGGCAGACTTCTCCCTCAGGCGGTCTACCCTTTTTACGCATATTCTAAGATTGATGCCGCGGATGAATCGTTTATCGCCAGCGTGCCGTCGGGCAATTTCGGCAACATGATGGGTACGGTAGTTGCGCGGCAGATGGGACTTCCCGTTGAGAAGATCGTGTGCGGTGTCAACGAGAACACGGAGTTTCCCGAGTTTCTTGAATCAGGCACGTACTCCGTGCGGCCTTCTGTTAAATCGCCGTCCTCAGCAATGATTGTGTCGCACCCGAGTAACCTTGCGCGCCTCATTGATTTTTACGGCGGCCACATGTACGATGAGCGGGACACGGCAACAGGGAATGTTATGAGGCCGGGTGTCATCGACCGAGCGCCGGATATGGCTGCCATGCGAAAAGACATCGTTTCCATCGGCGTCACCAATCCACTCCACTACGTAACCATGAAATATGTGTACGACACGTACGGGATCATCCTTGATCCTCATGGCGCCGTGGGCTACAAGGCGTTGGACATCTTCTTACAGAACATGCATGACAAACCGGCGGTCATATATGAAACGGCCGATCCGGGAAAATTCCCTGAAGATGTTGAAAAGGCCATCGGCCTCACGCCTAAGCTCCCCCGGGGCATGAAGGATCAGGCCGCCACGAAGGAACGGGTATACCGTGTAGAGTCCCGCCCGTTGCGTACCGAGGAAGGATTCGCGCTCTCGGCGTCCCAGATCGAAGAGGCGAAAAAAACGATACGCGCGATTTACAGGAAACCATGAGGATTGTAAGAGGGTTCTTCTTCATTCTTCTTTTCATATTCGCCCTGTCTTGCAGGTTAGCCTATGCGAACGACATCGAGGCTGAAGAGCTCAAGAAGATGATGAGCCGGGACACGAAACTCGTGGTTGTGGACACGCGGACCGAGTATGAGTATTCACTCGGCCATATCCCAGGGGCGATCAACATTTCACAAGAAAAATTCCGTATGCTCGATGCCCTCCTGCCCAAAGAGAAAGACAGGCCTCTTGTTTTCTATTGCAGAGGCGTGGGCTGAATGCCGAGTGCGGAGGCTGCGTTCGCAGCCAGAAACATCGGGTATTCGAATGTGATGGTGCTTTACGGCGGCTATCCCGAGTGGGTGAGGAGAGGGTACGAAATTGAACGGTAGCCTTGATAGATGTTCTTAGCGCTTCGGCGCCTAATAAATCTTTCCCACATAGAAGTCTTAAAGATAATGAGCAGTCAATAGTCGGCCACGTACATGATCTTGCCGTACAGTATCTGACGCTATTTTTCAATTTCCCCTTGATCTTATGAACCCCGATGTATATATTTATAAATGAAAACTGTTTTCATTTAGATGGTGAAATGAACAGAGACGCCGATTTTTCCACCTTATTGAGAAACTATCATTTGAAGGCAACGCCCAAACGACTTGCCATACTTGATGTTCTCGCCCATGATCCGACTTATCTGAGTCCTGAAGACGTGTGGAAACGGCTCAAAGGCCTGTTTAAGAATATCGGTTTACCTACCGTATATCGGAATCTTGAATATCTCTCCAATGCGGGCATTATTATAAAGGTCGTTCACCCGGACCGGAAGCTCTATTACTATTACTGCCATAATGCCGACCACCACCATCACTTTGTCTGCACAGCCTGCAAGAAGGTTGAGGACCTGACCTTTTGCGGTATGGAAGACATTGAGCAGGAGGTTACACAAAGGCTTAAAGGCAGGGTAGTTTCACACTTTCTCCAGGTCTTCGGTTACTGCAGGGAGTGCTGTTCGGGTTCCGCGCTGCAACGCAGGAGCGGCTCATGAAGACAAAAAGGGCATGTACAATCGGCCTGTTGTGCGCCGCATTCCTCCTTTGTTTCTGTCATAGCCGTGAGAGCGAGAACCTTCAAGGTAAGAAACCCCCGGTGGTTGTGGCCACGCTCTTTACAGTCTATGACTTTGCAAGGCATATCGCCGACGGCAGGGCCAACGTGACGCTGCTTCTACCTCCCGGTGTTGAAGCGCACAGCTTCGAACCGAAACCGGGCGACATGCTGAAGATTGCCGACGCCGACCTATTCCTTTACACAGGCAAATACATGGAGCCCTGGGTGGAGAGTGTTCTTCGCGGGGCAGACAATAAGAAGCTCCTCGTCGTCGATACGAGCAGCGGTATTACTCTCATGCAGGACAGCCAGGAGTTTGGGGAGCGCCACAGTCCGGATGCCTATGATCCTCACATCTGGCTTGATTTTACCAATGCACAGAAGATGGTCGACAACATTCTCAAGGGACTTGTGCAGATTGATCCGGAAAACGGGGATTTCTACACACAGAACGCGGGGGCATATAAAGCCCAACTTGAGGACATGGATAAAGAGTATAAAGATGGTCTTTCGAACTGCAAAAGGGACACGTTTGTCCATGGCGGCCACTTTGCCTTTAACTACCTGGCGCATCGCTATCACTTGCACTATGTCTCCGCCTATGCAGGCTCTCCCAATGCTGAACCCTCGCCGAAAAAGATGATTGAACTGAAGAAGATGATTGAGCGTGACAATGTCCGCTATATCTATTATGAGGAGCTCATCACGCCGAGGGTGGCAGAAGTTCTCGCAAGAGAGACGGGGGTGAAGCTTCTTAAACTCTCCGGGGCCCACAATATCTCCAAAGAAGAGCTCGCCGACGGAAAGACCTTCATCGACCTCATGAAAGAAAACCTGAAAAATCTGGAGGTGGGGCTTCAGTGTCGGTAGATCCGGTTTCTTCAGAGCATCTTCATTTTCAGTACAATGGCATTGAGATATTGACGGACATCTCGTTTCAGATACGCACGGGCGACTACGTTGGTGTGGTGGGACCGAACGGTTCGGGAAAAACAACGCTCATAAAGATTGTCCTCGGTTTTCTCAAGCCTACCAAGGGAAAGATATCGCTTTTCGGACAAGCTCCTCAGGACTTCAATAACTGGGAGAAGGTCGGATATTTGCCCCAGAAGGCGCAGGATTTCAATCCTCATTTTCCCGCTACCGTGAGAGAAATCGTTTCCCTGGGACTCCTTTCGAAGAAAGGCTTTCCCAAGAGGATAGGCCAGAGGGATGACGAGGCCGTCAACGATGTACTTTCTCTCATGGATATCACAAACATTCAGGAGAAACTCATCGGCGAGCTCTCGGGAGGTCAGCAGCAGAGGGTCCTCATAGCCAAGGCAATGGTTGCCGGACCCGAGCTTCTCATACTTGACGAACCCACTACAGCGCTCGATCCCGAAGCCAGGGAAACGTTCTTTAATACGCTCACCGAGCTCAATGATAAGAAAAAGATAACCATTATCATGATTACGCACGATATCGGGACCATTGGGAAGCACGCCACAGAACTCCTCTACCTCGACAAGCAGGTGATCTTTTACGGTACCTTCGATACTTTCTGCGCGTCGCATGAGATGGCGAGTTACTTCGGCGAGTATTCGCAGCACGTCATATGCCACCGGCATGATTAGGGAGCAGGGATTAGACGCCGGATGAAGAGCACGGGTTCTAAGACAAGCGGAGATTGCAGGTTCGAGAAAGAGGGCGCAATAAAAGAACTGGAGGCATTTAGATGACGGGCTTAACGGACCTTTTGAGCCACGGTTTTATTCAGAGGGCGCTCATCGCCGGGTGCTTCATTGCCATTCTCTGTTCAACGTTGGGGATTTTTCTTGTCCTCAAGCGTTTGTCTTTGATCGGCGACGGTCTTGCGCACGTGACATTCGGAAGCGTGGCCGTGGGGCTTCTTCTCAGAACGCACCCCTTCTATACGGCGGTCCCCATTGTAATGGCGAGCGCTTTGGGCATCCTCAAACTTATGGAAAAGGCCCGTATCTATGGGGATGCAGCGATCGGTATTGTATCGTCCGTGGGCATAGCCGGCGGGATTATACTGGCGAGCGCAGCCGGGGGGTTCAACGTGGATCTTTTCAGCTATCTCTTCGGGAACATACTGGCTATAAGTCCCGCCGAAGTGATCGTCTCCATAGCGCTCTCCCTTGCGCTCCTGTGCGTCGTTTTCTTCTATTACCACGAGCTCCTTTCAATTACCTTCGACGAAGAATCGGCTAAAGCCACAGGGATCAGGACAGATCGGATCAACAAGGTCCTTGTGCTTCTCATCGCACTGACTGTGGTGCTTGCCATGAGGGTCATGGGAATCATGCTCGTTTCCGCCCTTCTCATCCTGCCCCCGGCCACGGCCCTTCAGGTGGCAAGAGGATTCAAAACAACGATAATCATTTCGTCTCTATCCGGCGTCCTTGCGGTGATATCCGGTATATTTGCCGCCTTTCTGCTGGATTTGCCGGCAGGAGGGGCCATCGTCGGCGTTGCCTTTGGTCTCTTCCTGGCCGTCTTCGTTGCCGTACGGGTAAAAGCCCATTATGATTTATCTTAAGGGAGGCTATCGCATTGACAGTTGAGATAGGTGGGTACTATGTTCTTAATATGTATAACGGGACCTACAAATTTACGCCCAAAACGTTGACAACTCTGGATTCCGACATTATATTTTCTAAGGCCCCAAAAAATAGCAGGAGGATACGTGTATGGCAAAAAAAGTCATAGGGATAGACCTTGGAACGACGAACTCTGTAGTAGCCATTATGGAAGGAGGAGAACCAAAGGTTATTATAAATGAGGAAGGAAGCAGGCTTACACCGAGCGTGGTTGCTTTTACCAAAGAAGGAGAAGTGCTCGTTGGCCAAACCGCTAAAAGGCAGGCCATTACCAACCCTGAGAATACAATCTTTTCTATCAAAAGATTTGTGG
>DATKMQ010000166.1 GCA_035541755.1 Syntrophorhabdaceae bacterium | reverse complement strand
TGGCAAGCATTTCCTTAAAAACCTTATCACCCACATTCAGATCATTTATCCCATAGAAGAAGATCATGCTTGCCTTTGTGATCAGCAAGCCACTTTTGGTCGTTGTAGGATTAATAAAAGCCATATCCACGGCACCCTGTCTCAATTCCTCCGCAGCGTCCCTGCCGCCAATGATCGCCCCACCCCAGTATGGTTTGAATTTTAACTGTCCGTTCGTCTCTTTTTCCACCTTGGCCATCCACTTCTGATCAACAATACTGAATGGATTGTCCGGACCAAAGGGTGTTCCGTAGGTGATTTCGATGACCTTGCCCTGCTGTGCCATGGTGATACCCGACAGGCCCAACATCAGAAAACTCACAGCGATCAAAAGAACTAAACTGTTTCTCACTTTTTCCATGTTCATTTCCTCCCTCTTAAGTCTTTTGTCATGCATCATCTCAGCCCAAAATTCTCTTTTCAATAAAATCCGAGACCAGAGCCCGAATCTTTTCCTCATCCCATGCCCTCGCATCCACGTTGTCACAGGAGATCGACACCACAGGTATGCCGGCTCGCTCGAGCACCTTTGCCGTGAGAGGAGCGCGCATACTCAGCCTACAATTCTCTGTCACCATCTGGACCGCTCCCTGTACCTGATGATTCTTCGCTTCCTTCACATACCAGTCGTCATCCCCTAGGCCCAGGAAGACATGGCGCCCAGCAAGCGTCCTTAAGGGGTCATCGTGGAGAACAGCCCGGGCATAGCCGTCAGCTGCAATGGAGAGGTACATGGAGCAGACGAAGGTCGCCCCGTAATTCTCCTCAAAGTACTGGTAAAAGGAGGTGTTTGCCCAGAGACCCACACCTATCCACATGAGCCTGATCTTCTCGCCAGGACAGGCTACCTCGCCTTTCTCGACCTTCTCCCTAACTTCCTCGTAGAACATTCGGGTGAGCCGGACCCCATGCTCCGTGCCCCTATGCCACTGCGGCGGGTAATTGGCAAGCTGGTCCGCCAGCGTGACGGGACACGGCTTGCTTCGGGCTATGAGGTCTCTGGCCCTAGCGAAATAGTCTTCCTGCTGGTTCACGAGTTCCATAACCCGTCTCAGCCTTGCATGGCTCAGGGTTCTTCCAGTAGTCACCTCAAGGAACTTAATGAGTTCCTTCAACTCATCGACCCTCAGATCGATGCGGTGAGGCTCGATCACATCATCCCAGTGATCTCGAATCTTCTCCCACCAATGCGCATAGGGCATGCGCTGAGAAGTTTGTTCAATGGGAAAGAGAAAAGAACCGTACTGCCGAGCCCATACTTCACTGACCCTGAGTCCGGCATCACAGTCCGTGCTTCCTATAATGATTGATGGTCTCGGCAATCCGCCCCAGGGTGCCCGGCCGGGGTCGTTGTCCATGGTACAGCCAAGTCCAAGCACGCAGTAGCGGCACAGGTCGTAGCCCTCCCGTTCGAGCAGATCAAAATAGTATGAAGAGAGCCGTTTGGCAGATATCACAGCTGACCACCACTGTTTAGTAATCACAGGGATATCCATGGCCAGAAAAATCTCTTCCGCTTCATCGGCGTTGCAGATGGCAAAAGGCTCTCCCGCGTCGATGCGCGCCTTCACGTTTTGGAACCAGTCTTTCTGATATATCCCGACGGCTTCCGAGCTTTTCAATTTTTTTTTGCTTCTTTGTGTCTCCCAACTTCGGCTTTGGGCTCCCGCATCTTTGCCCGCATATTCGGCCATCTTTGTTATTCCTCTCGTAGCTTCTAAATGAAGAGCTTCGCCTGCTCCAGTTCGATGAATTCCTCATCTGACATGCCAAGGAGCTTTCTGCAGATAAACTCGTTGTGCTCTCCCATGCATGGTGACGTCGTTATCTGTGCCTTTGTACCGAGTAATTTGAACGGAGGGGTGGGGTGGCCAAACACACCGATTACCGGATGCTTAAGAGGGAGAAGGAATTCCCGTTCATTAAGTTGAGGATCGTGTTCCATAACGTCTTCCGCTGTTTGAACCACGCCAGCCGCTACACCAACGGCTTGCAGCATCTTCATCACGTCCTCTGCCGTGCGTTCCTTTGTCCACTCTCCGATGTGTGCTTCGAGCTCATCTTCATTCGTCTTTCTTGCTTCGAGGGTCGCGAATTTTCGTCCCACGGCCCAGGCTGGATTTCCTAGGACGCCGTATAACGCCTGCCATTCCTCATCGGTGAAGACGGCTACGGCGCACCATCTGTCATCGCCCTTGCACGGAAAAACCCCATGAGGGCTAGCGTGCGCGATCCGATTACCACTTCGGCTTCTTAGGTGGCCGTTTGCCTGAAAATCGAGGAGCTCGGGCGTGATCTGGTGCACGCTCACTTCGAGCATGTTCGCATCAATGTACTGCCCTTTTCCCGTGCGCCGCCGGTAATCGAGGGCGGCAACGATGGCCGAGACCGTAAAAAAAGGAACCACCGTATCGCTGTAGGGAGGATTGGGGCCCACGGGACTCTTATCCGGCCAGCCGGTGAGGTCGAGATAGCCGGAGAGGGATGAGCCCGTTCCATCGATACCCCACTCCTGTGCCATGGGTCCTGTCTGACCGTAAGCACTCGCCGAAAGCATTATAATATCGGGTTTGATCTGCCTGATGCGGTCATAACCGAAACCCAATTTTCCTATGGTCCCCGGTGTGAAGTTTTCATTCAGTACGTCGGCCCATCGTACAAGCCCCTCGACAATATCCCGAGCCCTAGGGTGCTTAAGATCAAGACTCAAACTTAACTTTGAGGTGTTATAGTGCGTGAACCAAGGTTTGTCATCTGGATTGGTTGCTGAGGAGCCGGACGTCAATCGATTGGCCCTAGTAAAATCAGGACGGTTGAGTGACTCGACACGGATCACCTGAGCGCCATGGTCAGCAAGGTACTTGCCCGTGAGGCTCCCGACCAGAGCCCATCCGAAATCCAGAACGTTTATTCCTGCCAGGGCCTGTTTTCCATTATCGGCACTGTGGGCCGGCGGTTTCTCGACGCCCGGCCTATTCGCCTGGCTTTTTCGATTTCGCGCCCCCGCGAGACTCGCCATAATCTTTTCGGTATGTTCACCCGTGATCGGAGCCGCCCGTCTCACGAAGTTCTCCGTCTCACTTGAGAGAAAATAGTGGCGAGGATACACGAGAGAACTTTCCACATCAGGTTCCTTGAGTGTCGTCCAATATCCACGTGCCTGTAATTGAACGACTTGGAGGACGTCGGCAGGGTTATGGACCACGCAGGCGTTGATTCCCCTTTTAAGACCTTCATCGGCAATCTCTTTCTTCGTGCGTCTCAGAAAAAACCTTGCTATAGCGCTCTGTTGGGCTTCGATGTCTTCTTTTGAGACGGCAGCCATGTCAAACGTCTCCCAGTCGGCGATTCGGTTCAAGGGATTCTCCATGCCATCTTCGTCTATCCATCTCGAGAGTGCCCGGTTAGCGTCGGCGTTGAACCGGCCGCCAAGAAAGTTCCAGAAAACGTAACCATCCTTGCATGCCCATATCCACTGGGTCGAGTGGACGCCGAATGTCCGGGCGGTGCCATTACGCGGTATCAGGCGTCTATCAAATTCCCATACTGCAAGGTTCGTCGATGTCCGTTTCGCTGGAACCTCCTGGAGGGAGACATCCACTTGTTGTCCTTCACCGCTTTGCTCCCTATGATAGTGCGCAATGATGGTTCCTGCTACTGCTGCGGCGCTGGATTCGAAACGGATGGAATCGGGTCCCTCCTTCAACGGGGGTCTGCCCGGATCCCCGTTTGTTACCATGACTCCACTCATGGCCGAGGCGATGAGTTCACCTCCCTTGTAATGAGCGTATGGACCGGCCTGCCCGAAGGGCGTAATAGAGGTCAGGATAACTCGTGGATTGACGCGCCTCAACGCTTTGTAGCCAAGTCCGAGGGTATCGAGATAGCCAGGAGTATAAGACTCAAGCACAAAATCCGATACAGCCACTAGTTCGAGGAAACGCTCCTGGTCTTCTTTGGTCGTTATATCAAGAATGATGCTTTGCTTGTCGGTATTGGACGCGAGCCACGCGAGGCCGAGCTGGGTTGCCCCTTCTCGATTAAAGAGAGGTGGCATCCTTCTTTCCGGGTCACCGCCAGGCGGCTCTATCTTAATCACCTCGACGCCGAAGGTCGCAAGAATTTTTCCGCATATCGCCCCTTTCTCGTCGGTTAGATCGAGGGCCCGTAATCCATTCAAAAGACTGTCGGTCATCTGCTTTTCTCCCCCTCTTTCAACGGGCTACAAATAGAAAGGCTACGCGCAACAGTCTCAACGAACCGTTCCATCCGCGCCTTGATTTCTTCCTTATCTGCCTCGGGGATCAAGTATTTTTGTTTCTTGAAGGTGATTGCGGGGATACCTTCCGCTTTGAACGCATTTTCCTCGTCCGGGTATTCCCAAGTCTGGGCGTAGTCCCACTCAAGAATGCTGAAGACCACGCCTTGAGCCCTGGCTTCTTTGGCGCTCCTTACGCAGTAATCAACACGCGCTTTCAAAGGGTACATGCGCGGACACGGCGATCTCTTTTGATATCGCGTAACAAGCCCCTCTAAAGGATCGAGTGATTCATCCACTAAGGTGTCAAAATTCCGGTTACCCCAACAGTTGTCCTCAGCCACGACAACACCTCCAGAGGCCTCCAAGATTTCATACAACTGCACGTTGTCAAGCGGGCTTGCTTCCACAAAAAGCCTCATTCCTTCTTTTGGAGGGAGATGGCCTGCCCCGTCAATAAACTGACCGAGTAGATTACTGTGTTCCTCTTTTAGCATAAACATTGAAGATCCGATAAGTTGAAGCGCTTCCACGCCAGAAACACGAGGAGGATCAGCGATTCTGAGAGCCTCGATCTGTTTGAGGATTCTCCTGTTTTCATTGCACGTTTTGATGGCTTCTGAGATCGATCTCTCGGTGATCTCTCTGCCTGACCAGTCGTCCAGTCGTACCTTGAATTCCTTGACCCTTTCATGCAAGTAGCGACTTGAGCGCCAGAATTTTGTATGGGGTGTATCAAACAAGAAGAGTTCCGGAATTTTCCCGGTGGGTTCTATATGTTTCACCGTCGAAAGTATCGAATGGAGTGCTTCAATAGCGTCTCTGGAATGAGGAATAACCAGAAAATCCAGAAAATCATATGCGCCGGTAAGAAGCATCTGAAATATGGAACGAATGAATCCCTCGTACACCGGTGCAGTATATTTGTCCGCCTGAGCTGTGCCGGCCCATGGTTCTCCGCTCAATCTGAGAGGAAAGAAACCAGCCGCCATTATCAGTTCCTCCGGCACGTCGACGCAGAGGTACCCGACTACCTTCCCTCCCGCTTTCTTCCATTTTCGGGCTGCAAGGTCTCGGTGCCGGTAGCAATCCTCCATGATATCGAGGGGCTTCATTTGTTTGCCAGCTTTCATAACGGCGTGCGCTCTCTTCTATCTTCCAAATGGGAACCTTACAATCGTGAAGCTTCCGGAGCGTTTGTACCCTTGAACGTTATTAGGAATGCTACAATAAATATATATTTTGGAGAATATGAAAAAACTTAGAGTATAGTATGAGGAAAATCATCATATCTGGGGAAGACCATCTTAAGGATAACGAGAGTGGCCGGGCATAACTTTCAAGTGACACTGCGCTATTCGAGGGTCAACAGATACGACCTGAGGCCGGTCTTTTTTCGGTTGAGGCTCAACTTTCTTCTGATCTGGTATCTGTGCTGACTGATTGCGTCCAGGGAGACGCCCAAAAGATCTGCGATATCTTTGCTGGTTTTGCCCTCTTTGATCAGGGAAATCACCTCCGTCTCTTTCGGGGTGAAATCGAAGGCACTTAACCTCTTCGAAAACGGAGAGATGATCTTGTTGAGGTTCGCCTCTATTATGTCGAGAAGACCGGTTTGCTTTGAATCCGGGCGCGTCTCTCTCAGCATGTGGGTGTAACGAAGGACCAAATCCTTCACATTGGAATAGACCTTTTCTTCAAGCTCACTCCTGTCATCCTCTCGCTGCCGGAGTAATACCTTGAGGGCGGTATTTACCTCTTCGAGACTTCGCGACTTGGCGTCAAGTGCGCTCTCGACCTCTTTTCTTCTCGCTATGTCCTGCTGAAGTTCTTCGTTTGCCTGATTCAGTTGCATGGTTCTTTCTTCGACCAGTTTTTCCAGATGGTCCTTATAGTTCTTCAATTCTTCTTCGATGCGTATCCGCTCCGTCACATCAATACCGGTGCCTATGACCGCGGGCCGTCCCTCGTAAGTCGTCACCGCAGCATATGTCTCGACATAAATAGTTTCGCCGGCCTTGGTTACACCTCGAAAGCTGAACTTTCCCTTGGGTCCAACCCCTCCTTTGAGTCGGTCCACAGAACGTCTCTCGGCCTTGTCCCAATCATCCGGATGGACGAGCGTCTTGAGCGTATTCCGATTTATCAGTTCGTCCGCCGTGTAGCCGTGCATATCAGCGAATGGCTGGTTCAGGTATTTAGCAACCCCATCCTCAAGGAGATAAATGCCGACGGGTGATTTATCGGCAAGGTCCCTAAACCTCTGTTCACTTTCGCGGAGCGCACGTTCGGTCTGTTTCTGGCCGCTTACGTCCCGCCCCACTGACTGGAATTCAACGAGCCTCCCTGCCTCATCCGTGATCGGATATACGTACCAATCGACCCACCTTACTTGTCCGTTCGACGTGATGACCTCATGCTCATAGTGCCCCGCCTGCATTTCATAAGCGATTGTCTCTACGGTCCGGATAATCTTTCCGCGCGCGTTTTCGGGCACAAACTCCTTCCACTTGCGTCCGATCAAATCCGAATGCTTTCGGCCGCAGATCTTGCAATAGCCCCTATTTACGAAGGTGAGCGTTGTGTCCGGGAGAAAGCAGCATATGGCCTCGAGGTCTGTTTCAAGGAGGGCACCATATCGTGTCTCGCGCATTGTTAATTCGTCTTCGGCCTGTCTCAAAAGACGCTCCTCAATCCCCAACTGGAGGATAAGCCATTATCCGATAGATTCTTTTTCTTTGCCCGGCGTCGTGTTCAAAACTTCGCCAGCCTGCGAAATCAGCGGCCCTCATCCCGAAAAGATGTAAATAACGACCCGTGCAAAACGTTTATTCCACGGCATGGCGTTTTACCTCTTCACGCCATCTTGCACAGAACTTGCGTTATTTATCACGAGCATTTTTCCCAAGTATACAATTTTCCTCGGTGCAAGTAAATCTGTTGTCTCTACGAGTTGGATACGGGTTCAGGATAATCGAGACCAATGTTTCCTGAGTTGAAAGGGTATAAAGAGCCCCGCCGCTTACAGTTGGGGGGGATGACTTGACCGGTACGGTCAGTGAAGCGGCGGGGTTTGGTAGCTACTTAATCAAGCACCTCTAGAATACCATATAAAACACTTTTTTTCAACTGGCCTTCCTGTCAACACCGATGATGCAGAGACGCCTTTTTGGGCTCAAGGGGTATAAGCATCCTTTTCCACCACAAAATCTTCGTTCGGGTACTGCTGCAGGGCTTTGGACATGAAATCCATCCAGATGGGCAGGGCTACAGACGCACCGGCTTCTCTGCTCAGGTTGATCTTCTTGTCATAACCGACCCAAACGGCGCATAAAAGATCGGGCGAAAATCCGATGAACCAGGCATCCCTGGATTCGTCCGTAGTGCCCGTCTTACCGGCCAGATAATAGGGCATTTTTGCCGCTGCCCTCGCGGTACCTCTCTGGATCACACCCTTCATCATATCAACAAGACCGTAGGCGACCTCCGGCGTCACTACCGGTTCCTCGGGAATCTCCTGATTGTACTTCTCCTCGCCTTCGATGGTGGTAATTGTCCTGAAAGCCATGGGCGGCATGTATGTGCCGCCTCTGGCAAACGTGGCGTAGGCCGCGGCTAGTTCTATGGGTGCTATCTCGGTCGTGCCCAGGGAAAGCGAGAGATTCGGTTCAAAATTACTCGTTATATGGAGCTGCTTTGCCATATCGATCACGTTCTCAACGCCAACCTTTTCAAGAAGTCTCACGGTCGCGGTATTTAAGGAAAGCTCGAGTGCTTTTCGCATGGTCACATCGCCGTGATACTCGTTATGATAGTTCTTGGGACTCCACACCGACCCGTTATGCGGGTTGTTAAACGAGATGGGCGCGTCACGCAGTATCATGTCCGGTTTGAAGCCCTGCTCCAGGGCGGTGAGATAGATAATCGGCTTAAAAGCGGAGCCCGGCTGTCGTCTGGCCTGGACCGCCCTGTTGTAAGGCGACGACGAGAAATCCCTGCCGCCGATCAAAGCCTTGATTTCCCCGGTTTTCACTTCCATGGCTACGAGCGCCACCTCGGGAGGTTCTGCCTGTGGATGGCGTTTCTGATAGGCCTGAATGCCTTTTTCAATGGCCTCGTAAGCAAAGTCCGTCATCTTCAGACTCAAGGTGGTCTTGATATTAAACCCGGTAGTATAGATCTCCTGCGGATCCTCCACCAGATCTTCCAGCGTTTGCCTTACGTACTCTGTGAAATACCCCGTCTTCTTCTCGTAGGTTTTGAACGGCGCTATGGCAAGGGCAGTATGCACGGCATTTGCATATTCTTCTTTGCTGATGAATCCCGCATCATACATTTTTCTTAACACGGTGTTTCTTCGTTCCACTGTTTTCGCAGGGTTCTTATAGGGAGAAAGCCGCGATGGAGACTTGGTCATGGCGGCGAGCATCGCCGACTCATCGAGTGAGAGCTCCCGTGCATGCTTGTGGAAATAGGTATACGACGCGGCCTCGACCCCGTGAGCGCCCTCCCCGAGATAAATCAGGTTGAGATACATGTTGAGGATTTCATCTTTCGAGTATGTCCGCTCGATCTGGATCGCGAGGATGGCTTCCTCGATCTTCCTCTTGAGCGTCTTTTGAGGGGTGAGATAGAGATTCCGCGCGAGCTGCTGCGTAATGGTTGACGCCCCCTCGGTAATACCTTTCCTCATGATGTTGCGATAAATGGCCCTCCCGATGCCCCGGATGTCCACGCCAAAATGCTTATAGAATCTCACATCCTCAATGGCAATGAACGCGAGCCTTAAGTGTCGCGGCATCTCAGTGATGGGAATGGGAACCCTCTTCTCCACGTATAACTCCGCGTAAAGCGTTCCATCGTCAGCAAAGAGACGGGTGGCTGATTTGGGACGATAGGTCTCGAGCTGCTTGACATCCGGGATCTCGAGGTAATTTACGAGTGCGTAGCCGAAACTCACCCCGAAGAGAGCGGGTACCAGCACAAAGAGAATGCTCAATTTGATAACTCTTGAATACATCCGGGCCTATAGTATACTTTATATCACTGATGTTATCAAACAAGAGGAAAATCGTTTCCATAAGCGGACCCACCTGCACCGGCAAATCATCCCTGGCGCTTCGTCTTGCGGACAAGTTTCGCGGCGAGATCATCAATTGTGATTCCATGCAGGTGTACCGGCACTTCGATATCGGCACGGCAAAACCCGATTCGACGATGCGCAAGACAATCCCCCATCACCTCGTCGATATCGTCGAACCCCACGAAGAATTCCACGCGGCCAGGTTCAAGGAGATGGCCGATCACGCTATCGAGGACGTGCTGTCCCGTGGCTTCTTGCCCATTCTTGTCGGTGGGACCGGCCTTTACCTCAGGGCGCTGATCTACGGACTCTTCAAAGCGGAAAAGGATAGTGAAATAAGGGAAAGACTTCAAAAAGAATATGCTCAGGACCCTCTCGCCTTTTATGAACGACTCAGGGAAATAGACCGGGACTATGCCATGAGGATAAGTTTTAAAGATAGAATTCGGGTGGTGAGGGCGATGGAGATCTTTCTTGTTACCGGCAAAAAGGTGACCGATCTTGAGAAAGATCACGGCTTTAAGCACCCTGTCTATGATATATTGAGAATCGGTTTAAGAAAAGACAGGGCAGAGCTCTATGCGAGCATCGATGCCCGTGTTGAAGAGATGCTCGCCGCAGGCTGGGTTGAAGAGGTGAAGGCTATTCTTTCAGGCGGGATCAGCGATGGGGTGAAACCTTTTTCCGGCATCGGATACCGAGAGATACTGCTCTACATTAAAGGTTCCATTCGCTATGAAGATATGGTAAAAGATATAAAGCAACAGACGAGACATTACGCCAAACGACAGTTTACGTGGTTTGCAAAAGAAAAGGATATGTACTGGTTCGAATATCCCGGTGATTCGGAAACAATAACAGATAAAGTGGACGCATTTTTGAACCTATGGAACTGAAAAGAATTATAGAAGCTATATTGTTCTCGTCATCAAAACCTGTGGCGGTCAAGCAGCTCAAGAAAAGGCTTGAAGAGTATCCGCCGGAAGAGGTCGAACGGTTTCTCCACGAACTTTGTGAGGAATACAACGGATCCGAGAGGGCCGTAGAGATTGCAGAAGTAGCGGGCGGCTACCAGATGAAGACCAGGGCTTTATACAGGGAATGGGCAAAACGATTTGTGCGCGAGAAAGATGTCGGTCTCACCAAATCGACGCTCGAGACCCTTTCGATTATCGCCTACAAGCAACCGTTGACTAAAAAAGAGATCGACTCCGTAAGGGGGGTAGATTCTTCGAGAGCCATCAAGCTCCTTCTGGAGAGACGGCTCATAGGAATCTCCGGCAAGAACGGCGCCGGCGATAAACGGATCGCCTTCGTGACCACGGAAAAGTTCCTTGAGGTATATGGTTTAAGAAGTATTGAAGACCTGCCGACATACAAGGATATAGAATCGTTGGGACTTAACCCATAGCAGCGGAAGACGGGTCTTCGGAGACGCGGGTTCGAAGTATGAAAGGTCTGGGATCGCACATGGTTTTCGCCCGAAGCCGAAACCTCAAGGGCCCATAGTAAAACCCAAAGCGACTTCAGTCGCGAGAGGGGAAGGCTCCGCGAGCTGTGCTCGTGGAGGGGGCAGATGATAGGCCCCGCACAGACAGCCGAACCAGCGACTTCAGTCGCGAGAGGGGAAGGCTCCGCGAGCTGTGCTCGTGGAGGGGGCGACGTGAGCCCCAGAAAATAGGAGGAACCATGGATATTTCTGAACTGCTCCGCTTTGTCATCGATAGTAAGGGATCGGACCTGCACATCAGTTCCGGGGAGCCACCGATCATACGTGTGCACGGCGAGATGACAAAGGTGGATCTGCCCGCCCTCGACAAAGAGGACGTGCATACCATGATCTATGATATTTTGAGTGACTTTCAGCGAAAGGTTTTTGAAGAGCTCATGGAGCTCGATTTTTCCTTCAGTCTCGGAGATCTGGCCCGGTTCAGGGTGAATGTGTTCAAACAGCAAAGGGGCGAATCAGCCGTCTTCAGAACCATTCCGAGCAAGATTCCTACTTTTGAGGAGCTCTATCTTCCCAAGGTCTTTAAAGACCTGGCCCTTCTGGAAAAAGGCCTGGTTCTCGTGACGGGGCCCACGGGAAGCGGTAAATCTACGACCCTCGCGGCTATCATCGACTTCATCAACGACAACAAGAAGGAACACATCCTTACCATTGAGGATCCTATAGAATTTCTTCATCTGTCCAAGAAATGTCTTCTCAATCAGAGAGAATTGGGACCCCATACAAAGAGTTTTTCCGCGGCTTTGAGGAGCGCCCTCAGGGAAGACCCCGACGTGATCCTGGTGGGCGAGATGAGGGACTTAGAGACCATATCGCTCGCTCTCACCGCAGCGGAAACCGGACATCTCGTGTTCGCCACATTGCACACGAGCAGCGCTCCCGATACGGTAGACAGAATCATCGACGTCTTTCCCGCGGGCCAGCAGAATCAGGTTCGCTCCATGCTTTCCGCTTCTCTACAAGCCGTCATATCGCAGAGCTTATTCAAGAGAAGAGACGGCAGAGGAAGGGTCGCCGCGTTCGAAGTCATGATCGCCACCCCTGCCATACGGAACCTTATCCGCGAGAACAAGATCGCCCAGATTCCTTCGATCATCCAGACGAGCAAAGGTCTCGGAATGCAGACAATGGAAGCGGCATGTCAGGACCTCATTGGCAAAAATATGGTGACAAGAGACGAGGTCTCCTTCTATCTCAGCAGTCAAAGGTGATGCCATGGAAATCATCGCGCAATATTTGAAGTATATGATCGAGACGGATGCTTCGGATATTTACTTCACGGTGGGAGTGCCGCCTTCTTTCCGCGTTGAAGGCATTGTCACCCCTTTTGCGGATGCCCAGCCGCTCACACCGCACGATACGGCTCGGATCGCCAATGCCATAATGAACGAGAGGCAAAAAAAGAAATTCGAAGAAGAGATGGAGATGAACCTTGCCCTCTACACCCCCCAGTACGGAAGATTCAGGGTGAACATTTTCAGGCAGAAAAGCTTTGTGGGGATCGTTGTTCGACAGATCAAGCTCAACATAAAGACTATAGACGATTGGGGCCTGCCGCCAATATTCAAAGAAATCGCCATGACAAAAAGGGGTCTTGTACTCGTCGTCGGTGCGACAGGTTGCGGTAAGTCTACGACCCTCGCGTCGATCATCGATTATAGAAACTCAAATCAGCCGGGGCACATCATCACCGTCGAGGACCCCGTAGAGTTCATCCATGAGCACAAAATGAGCATAGTAACCC
>DATKMQ010000165.1 GCA_035541755.1 Syntrophorhabdaceae bacterium | reverse complement strand
AAAGTCCCGCTAGCAAACTGCCAAGAATTAACAAACAGAGTGACAAAACGATGGTTCTTTTCATAAATCCCTCCTTAATTTTTTATTGCTTATCATCGTTTCTGATACGCCATATTCCTGCAATACTCACTTCATCAATGCGTTAGGGAGCCATGTCGCGATGCCGGGAAAGACGAAAAGAAGACCGATCATGACCACCAGACTTATAATAAACGGGGTTACCCCCTTATAGACCACCCATATTGATTCTTTAGTGATACTCTTGACAATAAAAACGGACATCGCAATAGGAGGTATGATAATGCCTATCATACAAGTCACCGATAACACGATGACGAACCAGATCGGATCAAAACCAAGTTTAATCGCCGCGGGGAAGAATATCGGCGTTGCCAAAATCATGAACGCCGCATCATCGATAAAAGACCCTCCTATCAGATAGATGATGCAGATCAAGCAAACGATAACATAGCGATTTAAGGGTAGGGCGGCAGTCCACTCTGCAACTATGTAAGGTATCTTGGCCATGGTAATAAAGTGTCCGAGGACGTTGGAACTTGCTATGAGCATGAGAATTACACAGCCCATGAGCACCGACTCCCTTAACGATTTCATGAACGCTTTGAACGTAATATCCTTTCTGAGAACGGTGAGAATGCAAACTCCGATGGTACCCACGCTTCCCGCTTCGGTAGGGGTGAAAAATCCGGCCAGAAGGCCGCCGATCACCAGAAGGAAGATCAGGAGAGGCCAGACTACCTGAGGCACCGAACGCAATCTTTCTTTCCAGGGATAGACAGGCCCTTTCGGGCCAAGAGACGGGTCCATCTTACACCAAACATAGATGGTCCCAAGAAACAGTGCCGCACACATAAGGCCTGGTATCATTCCTGCAAGAAACAGCTTGCCTATGGACTGTTCCGTGATCATCCCCATTATGATAAGTGCATTGCTCGGGGGGAGCAGGGTTCCCAAAGTCCCCACGCTTGCCACAACACCTGTCGACAGCAGTCTGCCGTACCGGTACTTGTCCATTTCGGGCACAGCTATACCCGAAAAGGTTGCGGCGGTTGCCAGCGTTGAGCCGGAGATAGCCTTAAACAGCGTCGCACCTACAACCGTCGCGAAGGCAAGCCCGCCCGGAACGTGGCCTACAAATCTGCGGCTCATTTTGTACATTTGTTCAGCCATCCCTGAATTGAGAGCAATCTGCCCCATAAGAACGAACAGAGGAATTACGGTGAATGAGTAAGATGAAAAGACATCAAAATAGTCCTTGCCCAACACAGTTATGGCGGCACCTACTGATCTTAGACAGACTATTCCAAGCATTCCGATAACGCTCATCGCAAACGCAAGCTCAATCCCTGTAGAAAACAGAACGAGAAGAGCAATCAGCCCTATAATACCAATCAGCGTTGCCTCACTCATGGGCCTCACCTCCTTCGAGAAGGTTGCCCAAGAGAACAAAAACCTCCGCGACAAGTGCAACCGCTATCCCGTACGCAACAGGGTAAAAAGGTACGTGGATCACCGGGCTCACCTCTCCTGAAGTTCTGAATTCGTTGCCTATTTGCACGATTGAGAAGGCAAGGAGGATAACGAGCCCAATTCCGACCAGGCGGTTAAATTTCTCGAGGCCGGCTTTGACCCTGGGAGAAACACTTGTAAGGAGCAGATCCACTCCAACGTGCATCTTGTCGCGTGACGCGACTGGAATGGCGAGCCCGACCACCAATCCTCCGCTGAAGGATACGATTTCATACGTCCCCGGGATCGGCATACCAAGAAGTCTTCCGACAATATCGCATCCCGTGAGAACCGTTACGCAAACTAATGCAAAACCCGCGACCTTTTCGAGACAGGAACATGTTTTTACGTTGAATCTGTCCAGTAGATCCATTCAACCCTCCTACTTCGACTGTTCTATTTCCGTGAATTCATCCACCAAGCTCGTAACCTTGCGAGGATCTACGCCAAAATCTATCATGTGATGGAGAGGGAACTTCACGTCTATTGCGACTTCAGGACACATAACTTCACAGAAACAACAGAACCAGCATTCCCCGGGATAGACAACCGTAGGGCGCTGTTTTTCTTCGTCCCAGCCAAAAATGTCCATGGGGCAATATTTATAGCATTTGCCGCAACCGTTGCAAAAATGATCATCGATTGTCGGACCGTAGTTTATTTTGAAATTGTACACGTTACCTCCCCGCGTTTACTCTACGCTTTCTCTGAGGTACTCTATTGAGTCCTCATTTTTCCTGGCAGTTATAGTAATTTTGTCCCAATTACTGTCCTGATCGGGATAGTCCTCCCTGTAATGCATGGGGGCAACCCGGCTTTCGGTCCTCAGCAGCGATGAATCAATATACAGCTCCGCGATATCGATAATATCCTGCGCCTCGACAGCGCGCATCAATTCGTGAGGGCCATCTGCCACAAGCAAGGGCACCGCCTCTTCTTTGACTCTCTTCAGGAGCTCTTTTGCCCTTTCCATCCTTGCCTTTATTTTTTTAATGCCTACATAATTCTTGATGATTTCAGTCCTTACATAGTCTTCAAGTTCGAGCGGATTGACTGCGTTTCTGGTGACGCGCCCCAATGGAGCGAGGACTCTGGCTTTTGCTTGTTCAACCTGCCGTAACTGCTCACCATTCAAGCTTTGCCCTTGGATACTTCCTATTTGCTCGGCTACGTGACTACCTACGATATAGCCCCAGACCAATGCTCTTGATCCCGCTGTATGGCAGGCACAATCTCCCGCGGCAAATAGATTGCCAATAGTAGACTCAGCGTGCTCGTTGATACGGCGGATGCCGCTTATGGTGATGGCGGCCGGATACGGAACACCTTCGGCTGGGCGTTTATCCTTCAGTCCGCCGGCCATCTTCAGGAATTTGAGCGTTCGCGGTGGTTCTGTGGCAGCGGTATAATACGTCGCACTTATATCATCGTCGGTAGCGGAATCCGTTTTCGATACGATGATGTCCTTTTCCGTGGTCGGTTCTTTCATGCCCGGCGCATACATAAAGTTGACGGGTGGAATATTCCCTCCGGCAATCCTGATGTTCAGTTCTGGATACTTGTCTTCGAGCGATTCCCCTTTCGAATTCAGCAATCTGAAATGCCAGCCTGCACCGCCTGCGCCACCACTGGCATTGATCCCTTTTGAAACCGCGTATACCCAGAGGCACTCCATATTGGCGACCTTTGCTCCGGCACGAAAGGCGCCTATAATTCCTCCACCGCAGTTGCCAGGGAATCCGATGCTGTAAAAAAGGTTATTTGGATATGGAGCCCAGGGGTACGGATTGAGTCTCGTAGCCCTCCCCGTAGCGATGAGGACGGCCTTGCTTTTAAATACTACGAATTTTCCCGTTCGGCTATTCAAAGCGGTTGCTCCCACCGCTGTCCCGTTTTTGGTTATAATGCTGGTAATCATCGTTCGATTGAAGACCCTGACCCCAGCCTCGTATACTGCTTTCGCAAGCTTCCACTTGAGATCGGATCCTCTGTACATCACTACATTTGGTTCAAATGGTTTTCCGTTTTCGTCCTTTTTGAGACGGCTGTGAACGGTGCCTCCGCGGTAATTTTGCGCTCCCCACATTTTTCCATCATCTTCTCGGATCTGAACTCCAATATCTTCAAGGATCGCCAACGGTTTAATCCAGTTTTTAAGCTCGGTAATTGCGGATTTTGATGAAACCAGACCCTTATACCTATTGGCTCCAAAAAGGGACTTTGCTGCGATCGCCTCATCAACATCCTTTGGCACCGGATGCTCGATTATTCCCGGGAATTCAACATGAAATCCGTCCAAACCAACTCCGGTCCCGCCATATTCAATGCTTGATTTTTCCATGATAACGACGTCAATATTGCTCTTTTTCTTTGCCTCGATAGCGGCCATGCATCCGGCGAGCCCTCCACCAACTATCAGAAAGTCCGTTTCGACCACTTCATCGGCGATTAGCGCAAGGCTGTTTGTCATGTTCTCCTCCCTTATTCTCCTGCCAGGTAATGCAAATCCGGAACGTCCATAGGAATAAATCGGAGCGCATACATCTTCTTCATATCGTCGTAGCTAGCCTTTGGGGCGCTATAAAGATAGAGTCTGAAACAGAATTCGCTGCAAAAAGTGTGTTGTTTCCCCCGGAGGGTCTTAACCTCCGGCATAGCCTTGATCGGCCGACCACAGCACTCGCATTGTCTAGCGTCGTCCATTGATATTCTCCTTCCCGTTCGGAAACGTGCAACAAGCTTTTTGGACAGTTTTGAAACTCGTCATCATACAACTTATTATCAGAAATATCGTATACGAAAGATCGTATACGAACTTTATACTGTTGCTTTCAGTGTTGTCAAGAAAAATCTTTTGATTTTTTTTATTCGTTAAATCCTTCTAGGTTATCGGGGGGTTGGCTTCCATTTCCGACGGGTCAACTTTTCTAATGCCTCTCGGCACCGGACCATTGTTTTTTCATTACCGACTCCAGGTTACGATATTTTGTTTTAATTTTTCACGATATATTCGCTCATCCAAAGGCTTTTACCAGCGTACAGAAATGCCCGGAAGACACCGTTTTCAATGGGAATCCTCCGCGCAACGTGTGGAAGTACGCTCTCATTTTTCTCTGGAGGTCTGAACGCATATTTGTTGCCTTTAAAACGTTTTCTTTAAGACCATTAGTGGGTCTTCCTATTTTCGTGTTTCTTTCTTTGTTTTTTCAATGAATAGCTGCCTTTTGCCACCATAGCATGGGAATGAACATCAAAATAAACGGGTTCTCCATATAGAAGAGAAATCGGAGCTATGTGGTTCCATTCATGACGAATTGCTTCAAAGAGCGGCTCCGTAGCCATGTCAAAGTAGGCTCCCTTTATCTCATCATGATGATTTGGAATGAAGAACGAAGGGTGGAAAAGCCTAAGTTCGGGCATTCCATATGGGACAGCGAATTGCTGGGGACCTCCCTGATAGGCTATGGTCGCTATGTCGGCCTTGCCCCCGATTCTCTCCATAATCGCCTTCGCCTCCTCCGTGACGACGCAGCATGCGCTGTCATGATAGATAAATCGAAAATCATCACCGAACGTGAAAAGATAGGCAAAAACCCCATTTGACAGAATGTCGGGATCCCAAGAGCCTCTTGATAAGATGGCTGCTTCAGCGGCCTCTTCTTCGATTGTCGGCGTCCCATGTGCTACAGAGACGAGATTTTTGAAAGCTGCCTGTGCGTCCTCGGGGAGCTCGGGCGGAGTTCCAGGCGTATTGCTGTGAAGAACATGAAACGCCTCTACGACAAAATCATCAAATTGAAAAATGTCGCCATTGTTTACAAGCTTCGTCTGGCTAGATGGTAGCCCCTGTGTAAGTAACGTATCGACCACTATACGATGGCCGTATACGCTAGCCCCAGTTTGACGGGCGACCTGGGTTGCATCGGACATGTGGTCAAAGTGAGCATGTCCGAGAAACACTGCATCTACCTTGCTTATCTGATCAACCTTGATACCAGTGGGACGATTCCTGGGTCCTCGATCGAAGTACGCGCCCAGAAGAATTACCTGGTTCCCGTAGGTTAGTTCGAAATTGGCGGTACCCCACCATCGTATGGTGAGCAGGTTTTGTGCCTCTGGAATTGATTTCCCCACGGTGGCAGACGTCCAATCCATGGGAGGCCGTCTTCCATCATGGCTTATCGCGGAAGCCAATGGCCGCATATTATCAGAAAAAAACGTCGTTCTCTTCATTGCCACACTACCTGTTTGAGACGCAATACGATTCAACGAGATGGCGAACCTAACGCTCTCTTGCCCATCACCTTCTCTAACAGCCTAACATCAGTCCTTCTCCGCACTCAGCGTCTCTAATGGCTCCACCATTGTCAGAGCAAACAGGAACGTCATGCCTAACGCCAACGCAAAGAAGTAGAAGACCACGTTAAAAGTCTTAAAGGTATCCAAAAGATATCCGGCGACCATCGGCGAGAGAAAGCCTCCTATGGAGCCCGCAGTGGAGACTAAGCCCAGAGCAGTCGGGAAAGTCCGGCGAGTGGTGAGCCCCATGGGATAAGAGATGTAGATAGACATACTACTCCCTGTGGCGAACCCGTTAAAGAACAGGAGAAAAGCGAGTATTCCCTGGCTGGCAGGAGCGTGTGCAAGCAGATACATCATGACGATCGTCCCGATTGCCGTGAGGAAGATCATAGGCTTCCGGCGGCCACCTAAAAGCTTGTCGGAAGTCCAACCGCCAAAAAAGGCGCCGAGAAAGGAACCAATGTTTGGCACTGCCGCAAGCAGCCCCATCCGTACCATAGATAGGTGCCTTTCATTCACGAGATACGATGGAATCCAGATGAGCATACCCCATTGACACATGGCAGCGAAGAAGAAAATGAAACAATCCGCCCAAACGTTCCATGATTGAAAAACCTGACCCGGGGTATCCAACGCTGTCATCCCCCGTCTCACACGAATGCACTTGTCCAGCCAGCCCATAGATGTGATCTGGGGGCCAATCTTCGAGCGCATTCCACCGGCCGACTGAACGATATAATCCCGTTCCCCCTGGCTGCAAAACCTGCTCTCCTCTGGTCTGTTACGCACCAGAATATACCAGATAGCCGCAACTATGATGCCGGGAATGGCAAAGCAATAGAAAACGCCCCGCCAGCCCCACTGCATCATGATCGCGATGCACGTAGGAGGCGCGAGAATGAACGCTATTGGCGCCGCATTCATGTAGAGTGCAGTCGCTGTCGCCTGCTCCTTATGCGGAAACCATGCCTTGATGAGCGTGCCCGCCCCTATGCCTGCTGGGCCTTCACCGACGCCAAGACCGAATCGAAACCATTTCATAGCGGTTGCACCGGGAGAAACGCCAATGAGAAAAGTAAAAACAGAAAAGACAAAAACTGAGAGCGATGTCATTAGACGGGCGCCAATTCTACCCATGAAAAGCCCTGCCGGTATCTGGGTTACTGCGTACCCCAAAAAAAACATGCTAGCCAGAGCTCCTGCCTGAAGATTTGTGAGAGCAAATTCCTTTCGAACAAAAGGCAAGACAACCCCGATGTTCGCCCTGTCGGCTTGGTTAATCAAAAAGAAGAGAAACATGAGAACGAGGATGACCCATCGATAGTGGGTCGCACGCTGGATAGCATTTTGACCGACTTGAGCAACACTGGCTGTTTCCGTCTTCATTGCCGGCCTCCGTCAGTTGAGCTATTTTGGTGAGTTGCTTCGTTCGTTGAACCTTTTTTGCGCAACGGTCGAGAGCTCTTATTTCTCGATGCGCGCGTCGCATACATTTCGCAGAGCTTGAGCATCGCCTCGTATGCGCCTGAGTCGTTGCGTTGTTTTAACGCGTTATAAAGCCGTTTTGCGTGATCCACGAAGCGCCCGGCTGTTTCGAAGTCGGTCGGCGGGAGCTGATCTAGAACTGTTTGAAGAACAGTTGCCATGCCGATCATCACGTGGCTGACAAAAGGATTGTGGCTAGCTTCCCCGACCAAAACGTGAAATTCGGTGACCTTGGACCTCCCAAGTTGAAGTTCTTTTAGGGTGGTTGCGCGATTCAGGTTGTTTTCAAGATCGTCAATGACGTTCTTCACTTTTTGTAACTCGGCATTCGTGACCCTCAGTGCGGCAAGCTTGGCAATGGCCGGTTCGAGAGCGCAGCGGAACTCCATGAGGTTTTGCGCCGTTACATCTCCCATACGAAAGTAATTCCCAACCAGCTCGGTCATGTTGCTGGAAGTCGGTTTCGCTACAAAGTTTCCACCATTTATGCCTCGTCGCCTTTCGATGAGGCCCTGAGCTTCAAGGTTACCTAAGGCCTGTCGGACAGTCACTTTAGATACGCCTAGTTGGCGGGCGATTTCATTCTCGGCCGGGATTCTGTCTCCCACATTCCTCGTCAGCACCAACTCTTTGAGCAACTCCTTGACCTGATCCGACATTCTCGACTTGCTGACTAAAAAATCTTCGAGACTCACTACCGTATCTTTCGACCGTTTCTGCATTGATTACCTCCTAGTCAAACTGTCGCGGAATCTCAATTCTATATATCATAATATTTAAATATATTATATTAATAACTTTTGTACAACCCATGTCAAGGAAAAAATCTTCGCTTCTCCGATTTTTAAGCAATGCCAGGCGTTGGCAGAGATACTTTGTGGTTCATAAGCACAAATTGTTTGGACTGACACCATGGCCGCTTGGGTCAGCTCAGCAGAGAGATGGCAAAGGATCTGAGACGCCGTCCCCATTTCAACCGATTTCCGGTGTCTTCCGGGTTCCCGTTTTACGGTGTCAGCAGATTTAATTGACATCATTCGACAGTCTCAATATACTTTGGGCTAATGTAATTGTCCGTGCTCCGAAGGTCTCCATGGAGTGGCAACAAATCGTCGGCTTTCATCAAGTGGCTAACCCTTGGCAGCCTTACAGGAGCGGCAGACGCGACATTCAGAACCCGGTGCGTATTGAGCCAGCAAATCAGTGCCCTCGAAAAAGAATTTGGATGCCTGCTCTTTGAGCGAATAGGGAAAAAGAAGCTGGTTTTGACTTCCGCAGGGGAGAGATTAGTAAAGCAGGGTGTCTACCCAGTACATCACATCTATTAGTGGTCACCCTTATGCTTCTGTGGGCCAATGAACAAAGCCCACGGAAGCTGAGCTGAAGATCGAGTCTTTAACTTTTGCACCGATAAACGCAAGGAGGTTGAATTGACGCTCATCAAACAAGATTTTGAGATACTGAACGACTTTCATTTCGACATACAACCAGTTGCCGTCAAGTATCTGGTGACGGCCCCTCAAACAATGAGTCCGCTTAGCGAGCGGATGGCCCTCTGTGAGATGTTGAAAAGGGCACAGGGAGGCGAAGTGTTCTACGCCCAGGTCAAAGACCATACCTGCGAGGCAGGGCAATATATATTGGGCCAGAGGGAGATTGAGGACCAGTTCATAAGCGGACAATTCGGAGCAGGGTTAGGCATTTTTAAAGACGAACGAGCTGCGGCCAGACTTTACCACTATGTCCCGAAGATAGCGAAAGGGGTTCTTAATTATGTATCATTTTCTCCGCTCGACAAACTCTCCTTCGAACCAGACGTGCTTATTCTGCTCCCAAATACCGATCAGATGGAGATCCTTCTCAGGGCTATGAGTTATGAAACGGGAAAGATGTGGTCAAGTAGATACTCACCCGCCATAGGCTGTTCATGGCTCTTTGCCTATCCTTACCTCACCGGGGAGATAAATTTTATCGCTACCGGTTTTGGATTCGGTATGAGGCGAAGGAAACTCTTCCCACAAGGCCACCATTTCATGACCATCCCCTTTGATCAGTTGCCCGCTATGTTGCGAACGTTAAGAGAGATGCCCTGGGTGCCTGAACCGTTCAAGCCGGATGGGCTGGAATACGTCAAACAGTTGCGCGTGCGACTTGATTTGGATAAATAGATCCGAAACGGAAGAGTGCCACTCTGTCGCGTAAATCTCGGACACGAACGCCGGACTTACGTTTCCGCCGCTGACATCAGGGATACGCGTCTGGCGAGGTGCCCTAGAGTCGAATATACCCCTAGCGCTAAGAAGCGAAGGAGAAGAAGGAGGCAACGTCGTCATGAAGAGAACACCTAAAGCGCAATGCGCCAAGTGCACGGGCTTGCGAGAGGAAAAGGCGTGCTCAGACGAAAAAGGTAAAGGGAAAAGCGCCAGGGGCTGCCCTACCGTGTCGAAAAGAACCGTC
>DATKMQ010000164.1 GCA_035541755.1 Syntrophorhabdaceae bacterium | reverse complement strand
GCTCTCGTGGCGGCCTATGAGGTGAGCGGCAATCAAAAACATCTTGATCGTGCTCAAGGTCTTATGGATAGCTGCCTGAATGGGTTCTGGGATCATGAGAACGGCGGCTTTTTCGACACCGAAGACGAGGTTGTGGGAATGAGGCTTAAGGGCATAGAAGACACCCCCCATCCTTCGGCCAACGGGCTTGCGGTAATTGTACTTCTCAAGCTCGCCTTAATATCAGGCCGTGATGCGTACCGACAGCATGCCGGAGAACTGTTGGATGTATTCGCCGGCGATGCGCAGCTTATGGGAATCCACGGGGCCTACTATTTTTGCGGCATCGACGCGTTTCAACATATGCTCAAAACCACGGTCAATGCCCCGCCCGATTCGGCGCTCGCCCAATCGGTACGCGCCATCTATTACCCCTACGAATGTATCGTCTATGGCGAGGATGCGGGCGGGCTCATCCCCTGCGTCGGAAACACCTGCTACGAGCCTCTTGATACTGCCGACAAGTTCAAAGAGTTTGTCACCACGCTAAGCTCATAGATCACCCCTTTTGACCGGGTAATACCCCTATCGGATACTACGTGTGTGTGCGATGATCTATTCCCCTCTGAAGTTCTCTATATGTGAGGACGGGCAACGGATTTTTTGCCGGTAATGGAGGTACAGCAGAGACTGTTCTGAACTATCTTGAGTTTAAGGACGAGGATACGAAACCGCAGGCTACCGCGTATCCCTATAACATTTTAAATTGTACAAGGGCCCTGCGTTCTTTACGGCGGCGATGATTGCGTGCTCCATGGCTCGCGCGGCAAGCATTCCGACTACACTTACGTCCCGCTCTGTTTCGCCTAAGGCCATGGCGAAAATCGTATCCCCATCAAACATGGTATGGGCCGGTCGCATGGTCCTCGCGTAGGCGTTCTGGCTCATGGACGCCACCTTGGTGGCCTGAGCCTTTGTCAGAGAAGCATTGGTGACTACGACGCCCACGGTGGTGTTACCGCCAAACAGGTTTGTTCCTTTGCTTTGTGCCCGGACCATGATCTCCTCGGTATTGGCAATAGTCTTTCCATCTTCGTTGAGAACGCCCGCCAAGACCTCTCCGGTGGCCGGATCGATTACGTCGCCCAGGCAATTGACCGCCACGATGGCCCCGACCTTGAGCTCGTCCGCCTTTAGGGCGTACATGCCAAGACCGCTTTTCATGGCCCGTGTAACGCCCATAATCTTGCCTACCGTGGCTCCGGTTCCGGCGCCAACATTTCCCTGCCTTGACTCGCCAACATGCGCATTGACGCAGGCCTGGTATCCCATTTGCTTGTCCGGCCGTATCCTTGAGTCACCCACGGTAAGATCGAAAAGCACAGCACCCGTGACAATAGGAACGCGGGTAACCCTTACGTCGAAGCCGATATGTTTCTCTTCGAGAAACTGCATGATACCTGCAGCCGCGTCAAGGCCGAAGGCGCTCCCGCCGGCAAGAAAGACTGCGTTGACCTTCTCTATGAGGTTCGTGGGCGCGAGTAGATCGGTCTCTCTGGTGCCGGGCGCACCGCCACGGACATCGACACCCGTTATGGCCCCCTGCTCGCTGATAATAACGGTGCATCCGGTAGCCGCTTCCCTGATGTCGGCATGGCCGATCTTAATAGCATCAAAATCAGAAAAAGGTATTTCTTTGATCATTGTCTCTCCCATGCAGATTCCTCTCAACATATATCGATGCGTTTTTCCGGGTAACTGTAGTCTGCCGCCGGCATATTTCCCCATGCCCGCCAGCCAGATACTCCGCTATCCTGTCAGTCCTGTTCCGGCTCATTCTTTGAAGGGCTTTTCGGCCGCCGCCTGGTTCCCTGCAATGGCCCCGAAAGCTATCGCCTCAGGATAGTTCGACCCCGGCTCATAGAGAAAACCGAAGAATGAACCGAGTTCTCCCGCTGCATAAAGCCTGGGTATCGGGCGATTGTCCGGATCAAGGACCTGGGCGAATTTGTTCCGCCTGGGTCCGCCCTGCGTGTTGACAATGGCCAGGCCCATTTCGAGCGCGTAGTAAGGAGGCGTAAGAATCGGCGCCATAGAATCCTTGTCTCGGCCAAATGAAAGGTCTTTGCCGGCAGCCGAGTATTGATTGAATTCTGCCACGGTCTTTTCGAGTTCGGTGCGGTTAATCTTTATCTTTTCCGAGAGGTCGCCCACCTTATCGCCCCGCACGATCCACCCTTTTTCGATTTCTGCGCTGTTGTCCGTGCTCCAGTCGTAGACTCCATGGACGGCGTTATAGCCCACCGGGCCCGCAGATCTCTCAAGAGGACCGCCTGTGCGATATGCTTCATCGAACACCAGATACGCCGGAACATGAGGATATTCCGCGCGATCGTGATCAAGGTAAAGCACTTCCAGGGGCCCCTTGAAATGATAGTAGCGTTTTGTCTCCTTCATGAACCGTTTCCCGTATTTGTTGACGAAAATAAAACTGCCGCCCTGCTGTTTCGCCGGAATGCCGGAATAGATAGCGGTACCAAAAAGCTTACTGGGAGCGCGTGCGCAGAAGCCATACCACTGGAGAGAGGCCGTATGCCACAGGTACGCGCCCGCACCGGCTGCCATTTTCAAGCCATCTCCCGTGTTGCCCGGGGTTCCGAGAGGAAAAACGAAATCGTTTAATCCCGGATAATTATAGTATCCGAACATCTCAGGGTTACTTTCGTACCCTCCGCAGCTCAAAATCACACCCCTTTCCGCCTTGATGTAGATTTCTTTTCCCTGATTTTCCGCCTTGACGCCCACGATTTCGCCTGTTTCCGGAACCTGCACGAGGTTCCGAGCGGCCGTCTTCAGCATCACATTGATCCCTCTTTTTTGCACATGCCCTCGCAAAAAGGCAAACCCCTCTTTTCCGGTGGGATTGAATCTTGAGACCGTCAGTTTTGCGTCCCGCAAAGCCTCATACATGGAGCGACTCCTCACCGTTCTCAGTCGAGCGCCAAGCCGGGATAAAAGATCCTCCACACCGACCATAGCCCGAGCAAACCCCTCTACCATATCCTCGTCGACCGTTCCGCCTGAAAGTTTTCGGTAGTGGTTTACTGCCTCGGAAACCCCATTGGGGATCACTATACCTCCAAAACAAACCCCGCTATTTCCCCCGGGAACGGCCATCTTTTCCAGGATCACGACCTTTGCTGACGCGTCGTGGGCCGCTATCGCGGCGCTCGCCCCGGTCGGCCCAAAGCCGATGACGACCACGTCCGCCGAGACATCCCACCTGGCAACGCTCATCACATTCACGGGTTTTGCATTCGCCACGCCGAGTCCCGCCACAGTGAGAGCGCCCGCCCCTGCGAGCATCCCTTTGAGAAAGGCCCTGCGGTCTGCATCCTCAGGGTCATGCATCGGTATCTCGTCCTCTTGACATTTGATGCCTCGAATTTCTTTGGCGCTTTGTTTTTTCCGACCCGGCTTCGCCTGCATTCTATCCCATCTCCTGATACGCCTCTATTTACTATCTCATGGACCCTCTATCTTATGAGGTCCGTTCAAGAGCCGAAGGGATCCTTTCTTTGCGGAACAGAGTTCCCTCAAGGGGATTCGCGTATGACTCTGATATTTTTTATCTGGCACCGACACGATAAAATCACGATTGATCCGGTTTAACTCGGCATTGATCCGTTCGACGTCGAGGAGCATGTCCCCGGTGAACTCGGTCTCGTCAGATGCGGAGAAATTCAATTCACAGTATGATACATCCCACCGCGGCTCATCGGAAGAATCATCGATGAAAAGTATTGGGAGTCCATGGGTGCGGCAAATGATGGGGCGATAGGGATAGATGCGACAGATCCTCTCGTGGAGAAAACCGCAGGGAGCAATCTCATCGAAGGATATCTTCTCAGCATGCACCCCGGCCCGTTTCATCTCGCTCATTATGGCAAAGAACTCGACGGGAAAGACCGTCAGGTTCACGCAACATCCATCACAACCCCGATGGCAGGTTATGTTTCCACCGTGCATGGTCACGAGCCGATTTGCTTCGCCATCAACCCATTGACGCAGATTCATATAGTCCTTCAGGGGGTCCGTGTTCATATGAGCCGGTCCATATGTGCTTTTCGCCACTCAGTGCGCTTAAGAAGCGCTACGAAAAAAGCATTCTTCGCTGATTCTTAGAATATGTGTGCACGCTCTTCACATTCTATTTCGCTTTCAAACTTCTTGCAAACGTTTTTTGTGCGCATTGGTCGCCACGTGGGATAAATGGTTTCCGGACCCTACTCGGGTCACAATCCATGGGGATAGATTCGCTTCTCAATCGCATGGGTCTTTCTGTACCATAAGCCTCCCGTAGCAGATCGGGGAGAAGTCCGTCTGCCCTTTCAAGAAACGATTGACTTTTCTATTTACCGCTCTTATAGTGTCCTTATCATCTTCATATCGGCAAATATCGCAGGAAAGGAGGTGAAAAATCATGCAGAAACCAAGAGACAGGAAGTTGGCCGAAAAGGAGGCATTGTTCTGGAATGGAATCAAGAAGACCCTGGGAAAGGATATCGGTAAAAAATGCCTCAAGTGAAAGAGCTGAAAGAGTTAAAGTTGCAGGTCTGCAACTTCATCTCTGACAGGCAGGCAAGGCTCGGCTTTTCCTGCCTGTCTTAATTATCTTGCCCTATGGAATATAGCCAGACAAATACCGCAACAGATACGTTCGATTTTTTCGTACAATGGCATCTTACCGAGCGATGTAACCTCACGTGTGCGCACTGTTACCAGGGACAGGACGTGCCCCTGGAAATGAGCGCAGACGCAATCGGGAAGACCATAGGGACTGTTTCTGACACGATCCGGTACTGGTCAGATACCTATGAAATACCCTTTTCGACGAGTTTCAGTATCACGGGCGGTGAGCCTTTTCTTAAGGGCGACCTCGCGTCAATCCTTAAAAAGGTAGCGGGGGCCGGTTTCGCTGTATCCGTACTGACAAACGGGACCCTGATAGACCGCGATAAGGCCCGCATGCTCGCGGACACGCCCGTCAGAGGGGTACAGGTGAGCCTTGAGGGGCCCGAACCCGTGCATGAATCGATCCGGGGAAAAAAGAGCTTTTCGTCGGCGCTTAAGGGCGTCCGGTATCTGACAGACGCCGGTGTACAGGTCACGCTGAATGTTACGCTTTCTCAACTGAATGTCGATTATTTCACGGACATGATAGCCCTCGCAGGTAGCCTCAGTGTTCCCTATCTCGGTTTCTCACGACTCGTCCCTTTCGGAAGAGGGCTCAATCTGTTATCCGGAATGCTCACGCGAGAACGGATTAAAGAGGTCTATGAGGAGATATTTTCCCTTGAAACCCCTGGTCTCGAAATCGTAACGGGCGATCCACTCGCATCGCAGTTAAGACACGCGCCGCCTGATGACAGGGAGGATGCTTTTCCGTCCGGCGGCTGCGCCGCCGGTGTATCGGGAATGACGTTACTTCCTGACGGAACAATTACGCCATGCAGGAGGCTACGTATCCCCGTGGGTAATATACTGAAAGACCCGCTGAGGCAGGTGTGGGCCGCCTCAGACGTGCTCAATGCCTTGAGAAATAAAGGCCTTTATAAAGGGAAATGCCGCACCTGCGCCCGGTGGTCAAACTGCCGGGGTTGCCGGGCCATCGCCTATGCATGGTCTTTGTCTCAGGGAAGAGGTGATCTGCTCGAAGAAGACCCCCAGTGTTTTATCGTGTGACGGTCAGCTTTACGCGGATTTCGTGTGGCCCCGCAGACTGCCGGGAACATGAGGGTAAGGATGCCTCTTCACGCAAGGGCCTTCAGGATCTCCGCTATATCCGGCAACTCACGAATGGGATAGACCTTGACGAAAACAACCCTCTGCTTTTCGTCGAGAATGAGATTGGCGCGCTCGGAAAAACCGTTCGCCTCTCTGAATATGCCGTATGCCTTGGCTATTTTTCCGTGGGGCCAAAAATCGGAAAGCAGCCTGGTATTATGAATGCCGAGCTCTTTTGCCCATGCATTCTTGGAAGGCACGGTATCGACGCTCAGACCCAGGGCCACTGTATTCAGCCGATCGAACGCCTCCTTATTCGCCTCCAACGATTTCATTTGTTCCGCGCAGACGCTGGTCCAAGCAAGGGGATGAAAGGAGAGAAGTACCTTCTTTCCTGTAAGATCCGAAAGCCTGCATTCCCTATCATCCTGATCTTTTAACGTGAACGCTTTTGCTTTGCTCCCCGTTTCTATTAGCTTTGACATGCCTAACCTCCTTTTTCGGGTAACTCTTTCATTGATAAGCATGCGCCGGCACTTTAGCAAGTCTTAACAGGTAAGAGAATCCTTACCCGTTAATGGAATGATGAGGAAGACGTGCTGTGTAAGTGTCAATTATGGCTTAAGATTTCGGGCCTCAAAGCAAGGAAGATGTCAGTGATGTTTCCAGACAATCCCCAGGACTATGCCGAGGATTATCCATATTGGCACGGATATGATAACGGCCCATAAGACCCCGCTCAACTTCTTGAGAGAGGATTTGAGATGACGCGTCATCAATGCCCTTTCAACTTTGATCCTGAGATCGTCGAAGTTGAAGGGTTTGACGATATAATCGTAAGCTCCTGCCTTGATGGCTTGCACAGCGGTTTCCAGGGTGGGGTATCCGGTGATGAGAAAAAAGAGCAACTGGCTATCCTTCTTGAGAAGCTCTTTCAAGAGTTCTATACCGTTTATGTCTGGCATAACGAGATCGGAGATCACAAGATCATAGGTCTCAGGCGCGAACTTTTTCAACGCATCTCCCCCGGAGTCGGCTGACACAACCTCGTATCCGAGATCATGCAAAAAATCCATGAGCAAATTTCTGATCATTTCATCATCATCGACGATGAGAATACTTCTCTTCTCCATTATTCCCCCTGCCTCATAGATGAATTTGTTCTTTTCCGTCGCGGCAGCGTTTTTGCAATCAGGGTTTCTTGCACGCCTCTGTCACGATCTGTCCTCGTCCTCGCCGAACATGTGCGCAAGACGCTTGTTTTCTTTAGTTTTTCCCACACTCAGAGCATTATTGCAAGAAAAATATTACAAACCGGCTTTGAGCGGGCTTTTCTGTTTTTCGTCAGGGCGAGAGCAGCTTAATATTTCAGGGGCTTGGCGCGTCGTCTCACGGGCTAATTATAGCGCTTCGGCGTTGAACCGAGCGATGCTTCCGTTTCTCAAATTCTTGCGGTAAATGGCAATGAAGAAACGGGCCGTTAAGAGGAGATAGGCAAGAGAGAGGAGTGTGCCCATTAAGAGATTAAAAGTAATGTTGCCCGGGGCTGACCCTGTTGCGAGCACGGCCCGTATGCTTTCGAACACATAGGATGGCGGGATGAGCCTCGCGAAGATCGCAAAGGTGCGAGGCAGGGTCGAGATAGGATAGAAGACCCCTGCAAAAATGGAAAGCACCAGAGGGATCGGCCAACCGAGCCACTCCGCCGAAGGCCCAAGCCGAAAAATCATGGCCGAGACGAAGATGCCCATCGCCATGCCAAAAATGAAGAGTATGACCATGAAGGGAACAAGCAGCACCCCGATTTTCAGAATGTTGTAACCAAATACCGCTCCCGCCATGGCCGCTGTGACAAGAAAACCGGTAAGGCCGGTGGCGATACTTGTTAACACAAGGCCCGTCACGTATTCCCCGATCGTAAGAGGTGAGGCAAAGAAATTGATGAAATTCTGACTCCATACGTCTTCGAGAAAGGCCATCATGATCCCTTGCTGGATTCGCGTCATGAATCCCCAGAGGATGACGGCGCCAAGTATTACGGTAATGAAGCCGAAGGTCGCCTGTCCCAGTGTGCCAAGATACTTGCTGATCAGACCCCACTGGAGAATATCGATGATCAACCATACAAAAATGCTGACAAGGCGTGTGGGGTTGCCCGTGAATAGAAAAAACTGGCGAACGAAAATGGCTTTGATTCTTGATATGCTCATGAACTTATGTCTCCAGGCGAAGAGGCTCTCTGGCCACGGTTATGAAGAGTTCTTCCAGATCGGTCTTGCCATGCTCCTGAGGCAGGGTTCTGGGATTGCCGCTTAAGAGGATTTTACCGTGCGAAAGGAATAAGACTCGATCGCAAATGGCCTCAATCTCGTGCATGTTGTGAGAAGTCCAGAGTATGGCTGCCTGAGTCCTCGCGACATATTCCTTTATTCTCTCGCGAATCAGTTGAGAAATGCTTGGATCGAGCGAGGCAGTGGGTTCGTCGAGAAGCAAAAGACAGGGCTCGTTCATTACGGCCTTGGCCAGGTTAAGACGGCTCAACTCTCCCGACGAAAGCAGTCCCGCCTTGGTATCGGCGAAGGTTTCGAGATCGAATTCTGTGAGAAGACGCTTCATGGTTTTTTTGAGGTCCTTAATTTCGTACAACAGACCAAAGACATAGAGGTTTTGCCGGACCGTAAGGTTTGCCGGCATATGGGCGTAGACGGCCGCAAAGTTGACGCTCTTGCTGATTTCCGATCTGAACTCCTTCAGGGTTTTCCCCAGCATCTCTATTGCACCGTCGGTCGGTTCCAGGATACCGAGGATCATGTTAATGGTGGTAGTCTTACCCGCGCCGTTCGGCCCCAACAGGCCCACTATCTCTCCAGGATTTATGGAAAAGGAAATGTGGTCCACGGCCTTTAAGTCTTCGTATTGTTTTGTCAAGCCTGAGATCGTAAGAATCGTCCCGTTCGTCATAGGTGCCCAATTATATGAAAGTTGCGGGTGCTTGTCAAAGCCGTGTTCCCCGTGCAGCGTACGCAGAATATAAGCATTCGCGCCCGCAGGATGGCTTTTCGATACCCGTGGGTTGGCTAGGGGGCTAGGGGTACAGGCTTTGTTTTCTATTGACATTTATCAGAGTAGACTCGATAATTTATACTAACAGTAGGGTTGTTCTTTATTCGGTTATTGCACGAGCTTCCAAAATTCATTTCAGTCTTCGGGAAGGAGGATCATGATGAAGGAATCGGTTTTGAACACTATGAGGATTCTGGCCGTGGATGATGAGCCGGACGTTCTTGAAACATTGAAAGAGGAGATATTGTCCGTGGCTCCGGACTGTGCCATCGATACGGCAACCTCGTATGAGAAGGCGAGCGAGCTGCTTGCATCCTGGACGTACGATCTCGCGATTTTCGACATCATGGGCGTCCAGGGCTTCGACCTTCTCGAAAAAGCCACAGATCGACCCTATCCCGTGCCGGTTGTTATGTTGACGGCGCACGCCCTTTCTCCCGAATCACTGAGGAAATCGATCGAGCTTGGGGCCAGGGCTTACCTTCCCAAGGAGAGGCTGGGGGCCGTTGTACCATTTCTGGAAGATGTGATGACCTATGAATATGGCGCCGCCTGGAAGCGTGCTTTCAAACAGCTTGAGGGGCTTTTCAATAAAGCATGGGGACCCTACTGGCGTAAGCCAGACGAGAAGTTCTGGAACGAGTTTGAACAGAAAATCGCCGCCCAGAGGGAGTAAAGAAACAATTAGAAAGCCGCCTCCCGAGGGCCGTGCACCTGCCCGACAGGGAGTCTCCATTCTGTGCCTGACGTTCATAACAAACACCTGAACCCACGCCTTAAGGGGGGACGGTATTATATTATAGATAAGGGCTAAGACTTATGCCGAAAGTAATGATCCATCCTGCCACCTATGAGAACGTGCGCAAGGCCGTAGATCAGGCCTTCGCACTTTTTCCACTCACGCTTCGGAACAGAAAGGTCTTCATAAAACCGAACGTGCTTCGGGAGTCCGAGCCTGCTCAAGCGATCGTGACCAATCCGGCCGTGCTTCGCGCCGTGGTGGAGAAGGTAGAGACCATGAATCCGGCATCCATCACTGTGGGCGATAATCCCGGTGTTTTTTGCTACGGGGCGAATGAGGAGACCTTCAGGACGACCGGCCTCATGGAAGCGGCCAAGGGTTATTATCAGAATATCGGTAACGACGCCAGGGAAGTGGACTTCAACCCTTCATTCGCTCCTAAAGTGAGCCTCTCCCGGATTGTTTTCGAGGCGGATATTACTATCAGTCTCCCCAAGTTCAAAACCCACGGGTTAACCGTGATAACGGGGGCGATCAAAAATAGTTACGGTTTCTTGCCCGGCGCTCAGAAGGCAAACATGCATATGACTGCGGGATCCGCCGAGCGCTTCCACGAGATGATAGTCGATCTCTTTGAGATCAGGGTGCCCGATCTATTCATAATGGATGCCGTGGTCGGCATGGAGGGTAATGGTCCGGCGTCCCCCGACCTCCGCGACATCGGTCTCGTCCTCGCTTCCGATAACGCCGTGGCACTCGATGCAACCGTCGCGAGGATCATGGGGATTGAAAATCCCGGCCAGCTTAAGTTTCTGCGAAGGGCCAAAGAGAAGGGCCTGGGGGATTATGCATCGGAGGCCATCGAGATAATCGGGGAACTGAAACCGCTACCCGCCTTCAAGCTTCCTCCGGCGAGCGGGGAGATAGTGACTAAGAACGAATCTATGCAGACCTTATTGCGAGCTCGCACGTCTTTGAGGCCAACGGCCGACCTTAAGCTGTGCACAGGCTGCGGCACGTGCTCCGATCAGTGTCCTGCGTCCGCTCTATCCATACGTGACGGTGTTCCTCAAGTGGACGCTTACAAGTGCATCGCCTGTTTTTGCTGTCAGGAGATCTGTCCTGAGCGGGCGATCACCCTGAAATAGACTTCTCTCGCGTGAGAAAAATCATCTGCCCTCGTGGCGTGACGGGTCAAATCTCTCCAGCATAAAACCCCTGCCGGTCTCATACGACACATAATCGAGGTCCCTGCCGAAATCGCCCGTATTGACGTAGAGCCTCTTTTTTTGTGTGACCTCAAATTCCACCATATCGCTCATATGCGAATGGGCGAGTACGATCACATCGTATTCTCTGCTCAATTCCTTGCGGGCATATTCCCGAAAAATATCTCTCGTCCTCTCGTTGTAGGGCTTTACCTTCCGCGAGAGGAACGTGGCAGCGGCTTTTGCTACTTTCCACGTGAGGCGCGGCCCGAGAAAATCCATAATTGCGTAGACGAATCGTGTCTTGAGAATGCTACCCAGATAGAAACGATGGGAACCGTGGCCGTGAGACATAAAAACCCTCTTGCCGTCGAGATTCATGGTCACGTCCTGCTTGCAAGAAATGCCCGTATAATTCTGGAAATATCGCCCCATGCCGAACTCATGATTTCCTTCAAAGAGTATTACCGTCTTGCCCATCGATGAGAGTCTCTTCAGGATATCTACGACCCCATTATACCAGGGGTAAATATAGCCGTCATAGCCGTGATAGAATTCAAATAGATCTCCCAAAATAAAAACTGCATCGGCGCGCTCAAGCACGTCTTCGGAGAATTTTTCGATAAGTTCTATCTTGTCTGTATCGTTGCGGTCCAGATGCGCATCGGAAAAGAAGATCGCCCTCACCGTCACACCCCTGTCACAGCAAGGTACTCTCTTAACGCTTCCTGCCACGGTCTCATCTTGAGTCCCGTATCTTTCTGGAATTTCCACATGTCAAAGACGGAATACTGGGGCCGTTTTGCTTTTCTGGCAAGTTCGGCCGAAGATATGGGCGTGATCGCAACGTCCATTTTGAGAAGGGAGAATATCTCTACGGCAAAGTCGAACCATGTGCAGGAGCCGCTGTTAGCGAGATGATAAACGCCCGTCTTTCCCTGTTCTATAAGGGCGATCAGCGGAGCTGCCAAATCCTTCGCGTAAGTGGGCGAGCCTCTCTGGTCGTTCACTACACGGAGAAGACCGTCCCGCTTAGCCGCTTCTACGACCTTGGTTATGAAATTCGGTCCACCTTCTCCGTATAGCCACTGCGTTCGAATAATGAGCGACAAAGGGCTCTCCTGAAGAACGGCCCGTTCACCCATAAGCTTTGTCGCGCCATAAACGGATTGTGGGTTCGGCCGATCATCCTCTTTGTAAGGAACTTTTTTTGTGCCGTCAAATATGTAGTCGGTGCTGAAATGGATGAGCCGGACGGCGCGCTGCATGCACAGAGCGGCAACCACGCGGGCTCCGTGGGTATTTACCCTCTCTGCCAATTCCTGTTTATCTTCGCACCCGTCAACGTCGGTCAAGGCGGCGAGATTGATCACTACATCGGGACGGTACTTGTCAAGGTGGTTCTCGCCTGATACCTTATCGGTAATGTCCCAGGTATCGATATCGCAGACCGTAAGATCGAATCTCTCTTCCAATATGGGGGCAATGTTCGCGCCCAGAAGGCCGTGACCCCCGACAATAAGCACTTTCATCTGTTTTCGTACATGGTCTTGTAGTATTCCATATAGGCCCCGCTTTTGATACGCTCCCACCACTCACGGTTCTCCCTATACCACATCACCGTCTCTTCCATGCCCTGGGCAAAATCGACTCGCGGCTGAAAACCAAGTTCGCGTTGCAGTTTCGTTGAGTCGATAGCGTACCGCCTGTCGTGACCCGGCCTGTCTTTCACGTACCTGATGAGCGTCTCAGGTTTTTTAAGGATCTTCAAAATCAGTTTGACGATTTCAATATTGGTCCGCTCGTTCTCGCCACCCACGTTGTATACATTGCCTTCCTTGCCCTTGTGGAGAACAACGTCAATGGCCTCGCAATGGTCGGCCACGTGGATCCAATCCCTGATATTGAGACCGTCTCCATATACCGGAAGCTCCACGTCGTGAAGCGCGTTGCTGATGATAAGCGGGATCAGCTTCTCAGGGAACTGATACGGTCCGTAGTTATTCGAGCATCGCGTGACAACGACCGGCGTTCCGTAAGTTTTGTGGTAAGCCATGGCCAGTACATCGGCGGATGTTTTGGATGCGGAGTAAGGGCTGTTGGGGGCAAGCGGCGTCTCTTCACTGAATTTTCCCTGCCTGCCCAAAGATCCGTATACCTCGTCGGTAGAAATCTGGACAAACTTCTTCACGCCCTTTTTTCTGGCCATTTCAAGAAGATGGAATGTCCCATTTATATTCGTCTTAATGAATGTCTCAGGATCAAGAATGCTTCGATCCACATGAGATTCGGCAGCGAAGTTGACCACCATTTCGATGGGGAGCTCGAAAACCCGCTCCACGTCCGATATCTGCGCGATATCCCCTCTGAAAAAGGTGTACCGCTTATCATTTTCAATATCCTTGAGGTTCTCGAGATTACCTGCGTACGTAAGCTTATCAAAATTGACTACACGATAGTCGTGCTGCGCCAGCATGCGGCGCACGAAGTTGGACCCGATGAACCCGCAACCTCCGGTGATGAGAATGTAGGGCTCAGCCATCTTTTCTCTCCCATGTATAGGGTATATCGTTTACGTGAGGGTCCAACCGGTACTCATCAGGATTTGTGCGGTTGTAGGGCGCCGTGGGCACATTGATTATTAGGGCCTCTTCCTCACTTATGCACTTCCACCCGTGGTATATCATACGGGGAACCTTCACGAGCATCCGGTTATCATCGCCTATGAAGAGTTCGTTGACCTGGCCGAAGGTCGGGGATTTCTTTCGAGCGTCATAGAGGACGAGCTTGAGCATCCCTCTTACGCAGGTAATATAATCGTCCTGCTTTTTGTGATAGTGCCACGCCTTGACCACATGAGGGTATGTTGTCGTCAGGTAGACCTGGCCGAACGCCTGAAATATTCCATCATCGTTCCTTAATATTTCCATGAGCCTTCCCCGTTCATCGGGGATGCACTTGAGCGGTTTCGTTACTACCCCGTCTATCATATTGAACCCCCTCTACTTGTTGTTTGCTCCTGTCTGTGACACAAGAACACTGGCCCTCAAGAGCGACTCAAAAGTTCCTGCGTCGGTCCACCACCCTTCAAGCATCTCCCAGGACATGAGCCCTTCCCGGACGTATGCGTTGTTCACATCGGTGATTTCCAGCTCGCCTCTGTCAGAGGGTTTCAATGTCTTCACAATATCAAAGACGCGGCCGTCATACAGGTAGATCCCGATAACGGCAAGATTGCTTTTGGGCCGCTTTGGTTTTTCCACGATATTGATGAGCTTCCCCTTTTCTATCTCTGCTACTCCGAATCGTTCCGGATCGGGAACTTCCTTGAGGAGTATTTTTGCGCCCTTTTTCTGTTTCTGAAAATCATTGACGGCCTTTATAATATTCTTCTCAATAATATTGTCCCCGAGGATCACGCATATGGGCTCGCCATCAGCGAAATATTCGGCCAGCGAAAGTGCGTCGGCGATACCGCCTTCCCCTTCCTGATATGTATAGTTGATATGTTGTAAGCCGAATTCTTTCCCATTGCCCATAAGCCTCAAGAAGTCGCCCGCGTGGTTTCCGCCTGTTACAATCATAATGTCCGTAATCCCTGCGTTGATGAGCGCTTCGATAGGATAGTATATCATCGGCTTATTGTAGACCGGAAGCAGGTGTTTGTTCGTGATCTTGGTTAAGGGATGTAACCTCGTCCCGAGACCGCCGGCCAGTATGATCCCCTTCATGATGCCTCCTTTACCCTCTGCCTTGTCCTTTTTCGATCTTCATTCATGGCTTGCTTATGCACTCACCCCTCACCCATCCCGTCATCTCATAGTAAGGCCCGCAAGGTCGAAGGTAATGTTTATTCTTGTGTCCCTCGGCCTTTTGGTCTGGGTAAGGGCAATCGTGGTCGACCAACAACCGGGACGGTACCTGAGCTTATAGAGCGTGTCAACCCAGTCCTGGTCCATGAAGGAATATCTTATCTGATAACCTGCCTCAAACTGCTTGTAGGTAGCGCCGACATCGAAAAAGGCCTCGTTGGTGAGGTCGGTAGTGTAGCTGTGCCAGATATTCACGTAATATTTCCCCGGCTGGGTTTGGCTTAACACATTGCGGATCGTCTTTATCCCCTCGCCGTTTACGCCAAGGTCGAGCTGGGTGGTGTAAGACATGCGTTGCGTAGGATAAAGGGTGAGTCTCGCATCGATGTCCGAGAACCGGTTGCCTGACCCGTCATAGGTGGGCGAGGGATCAAGGCTACCGGACAGGCCGTAGGTCTGCGCCAATTCAAATAGGGCCAGCTCCCTTTGCGCCCCCTGATTAAGCCCGTAAAGGTAATGGTTGAAGGAGTAAGTAATTGAGTTGGATTGATATATCCTGTCGTAGGGGTCTATGTTCGGAATGTTCACAAAAGACGTATTGGGCACGAAGGTGTACTTTACCTGGGGCCTGATCAGACTCTGCATTTCACCGATGTTAAAAAGGCTCGTATTGAAGTTTCTTATGAACTGCATGTTTGCATCGCCCTCAATACGAAAGGTATGCCTGTCGACCGCATCATGATCGATCGTGTCACTGTGGTCTATGAGGTAGGCGGTCTCGATCAATGTACCGCTCGCAAGAAGGTTCAGTCCATAGATCGAAAAGGGTAATCTTAAGCTCGGCTCTAAGGCGAGTCGCGAAAAGGTGTCCCCCTTGTCCCGATAAAAGGTCGTGAAGTTACTCGAAAAATCGGTGAACAGCTTGCCTTTGGCGAGTGGAATGTACTCGGTAAAAAAGCTTGTGCGGGGAAGGTATTGGTAAGTGGCATCATTATTCCTCTGGGTGAGATCCCTGAAATAAGCCATCTCCGTGGTGAGGAGCGATTTTTCAAAAGGCTTTTCCACATAGGCCGTGGATTTCAACTGATTCTCGGCCCTCTCCTGGACGCTTGTGCCGAAGTCCGCCAGGTAATCTTTATCAGATATAAAACGAAGATCCGCCTTCAGTTCCAGGTCATTGAAGAATTTCTCCTCGTGCTTACCTCTTAATTGCCACCGGGTGCCATCGTACTCCTTGTCCTGTATGATGGAATAATCCCAAGCACCCTTTATATCGTCTCTTAAGGCATACCTGAATTGCATCCCAGGGGCAAAGCCCCTGTTCTCCAGGTAGTTCAGGTAGAACGTTGCATCCTTGTCTTTAGAGATGGCCCAATAGTAAGCAGTATTGATCATTGTCCCGTTTCTCGTAGATAACGCCACCTCGGGCAAAAGAAGACCCGACTGCCTTTCCGTTTTTACCGGGAACATACCCCACGGAAAATAGAAGACCGGATAATCGAGAATACGAAACGTTGCACTCTTCGTCTTTGCATAGCCCTCGACAGTGATGTCCACGTCACTCGCCGTAAACTTCCAGGCCGGCTTGTCCCACCCGCAGGTCGTAAACTCTCCTCTGCGCATAACGTACTCGGATTCGCCGACTTTTTCCATATTCTGACCGGACACATAGAAGTTACCCTCTTTGATATAAATCTTCGCATTCTCCAAGGTCCCTTTTTTCGTCTCCAGATTGAGCTGCATCCTGTCGCATTCAACCCTGTCCCCCTGCTCCTGGAAAACCACATTTCCCTCTGCAGTGACGTCCTTTGTGGTGTCGTTATACACCATGTAATCGGCCTTCAAGCTCCTCATGCCTTCTTTCAGGTCTACGTCGCCTCTCGCTATATACGTGTTGTCCTCGCGGTTGTGCTCGAGGTAGCGTGCCGTCATGTCCACAGGTCCCGTGAGGCGAAAATCAGCCGGGCTCGCCGAAGCTAATAAGGGGACGAGCAAAAAGATGGCGGGGATGATGATCCTAAGAACGTTCATTGATGATCGTCTTTGCCTCCCCGATTGTGTAGAAAGATCCCGTGACTAAAATAAGGTCATCTCCGGTTGCTATGGCTTTTGCCTGTGTGAGGGCGCCTCTCGTGTCATCGGCCACCATGGCATGTGGCACATATGCTTTTAACTCGTGCGGAGAGAGCGCTCTTTCGATGTCAGGTTTGGTAAAAATAACAACATCCACGACAGGTGCGATCTCCTCGAGCATCTTGTCGTACGCCTTATCTTTCATCACGCCGAAGACGAGTATTTTCCTTTTGTCCTGAAAATGGCTGCGCATGAACTCTGATAAAGCATGCGCCCCATTAGGATTGTGGGCTCCGTCCAGAAACACCAGAGGGTTTTCGCCTATTTTCTCAAGTCTTCCCGGCCACTTCACGTGTGACAGCGCGTGCCGAATCGTCTCATCGGTAACGGAAAAACCTGAGTGTGAGAGCACCTCGGATGCGCTGAGCGCCAGGGCACAGTTGGTAAGCTGGTGATCGCCGTAGAGGTTGACCGTGACGTCCGGTAGATCCCGGCCGATCCCTCTATATGCGAGCCTTCGGTCGCCCGTCTTTTCATAGGAAAAATCCTGATCGAGGACGTAGGTCTTATCCTTAAGGGCGCTCGCCCTGTTCTTCACAATTTCTCGCGCCTCCCCTTCACAGCCGGTAATGACCGGCACGCCCGGCTTGATGATCCCCGCCTTTTCCCCGGCAATCTTCTCTATGGTGTCGCCCAGCTGTTCCATGTGATCAAAGGCAACATTGGTAATTATGGAGAGGAGAGGCTCAATTACGTTCGTGGAGTCGAGCCTGCCGCCAAGCCCCGTTTCGATGACGGCAATATCGACCTGTTTTTCTCTAAAGTATTGGAGGGCGAGCGCCGTGGTAAAATCGAAGAAGGTGAAGAACCTGTCTTTGTCTCTCTCATCCACAGCGCGGCGGATAAACTCGACGAGTTGAGCTACCTCATGTTCCTCTATTTCTTCCTCGTTCACGGCGATCCGCTCAGTGAAAGAAACGAGGTGTGGCGATGTATATTTACCTACCCGGAAGCCTCCCTCTTTCAGAATGTTGCAGAGCATGGCGGCCGTGGATCCTTTCCCGTTTGTGCCGGCAATGTGGACTGTTTTGATGTAATCCTGGGGGTTTCCTATGGCATCGAGCAACCAGGTGATATTATCGAGCCCGAAGACCATGCCGAAACGTTCCAGACCGAAGAGATATTTCAAGGTCTTCTCGTATTCATTTTTACTCATACAATTAGTGAGAGTATGGCGTATAGTTTCTGTTTCAGTTCTCTTCTCGGCGTGATCATGTCGATCATGCCGTGTTCCAGAAGATATTCCGCCCTCTGGAATCCTGGGGGAAGCTCCGCCTTGATCGTGTCCTTGATGACCCTCGCACCCGCGAAGCCTATCATTGCCTTAGGTTCGGCAATGATAACATCACCGAGCATACCCATGCTGGCCGTCACGCCTCCTAAGGTTGGGTCCGTCAGAATGCTGATATACGGGACGCCCTGTGACTTCAGATTGTATATGGCGCCGGATACCTTTGACATCTGCATGAGAGACATGATTCCTTCCTGCATTCTCGCACCGCCTGATGAGCAGAAAAGGATGACCGGCAGTTTTTTCAGCGTTCCCTCCTCAAGAATTCTCGTGAGTTTTTCTCCAACCACGGAACCAAGGCTGCCACCCATGAAATTGAAATCAAAAATGGCGGCCAGAACGTCTATACCGCCTATTTTAGCCCCGCCGCACACCATGGCGTCATTTCTTTGAGTCGATTCCTTGGTCTCGGCGAGCCTCGTTCTGTAGGGTTTCACGTCCTTGAACTTAAGAAAATCGATGGGTTCCACACCCTGATAATATTCCGCAAAGGTGTCTTTATCGAAGGTCAAAGCAATCCGTTCTTCGACGCTTATCGGAAAGTGGTAGACACATTTGGGGCAGACATGATGATTTCGTTCGACTTCTCTGATGTAGAGCAGCTCGTTACAGGATTTGCATTTTATCCAAAGCGATTCCTCTTTTTCTGCTTTTTTGACTTCTTTTTCGATATCGATTTCTTTATATGGCTTCTTTTCTTTGTCTTTCCTGGTGAAAAATCCCATTATTTTTCCTGTTGAATTTTTGCTGAAAAACTACCAAAATAACTATAGCATGTCAATAGAAAGGGTCACCATAGAGTCCGACCATCTGCTCGAGGGGGAGTTTCGTGATAAGGGCCGTCACGCAGGCGTTATCATATGCCATCCGCACCCTCTCTATGGGGGTGACATGGCCAATAATGTGGTCGGCGCCATTGAAGAAGGGTTCGCCTCACAGGGATACTCAACGCTCATCTTCAATTTCCGCGGTGTGGGCAGCAGCTTGGGTGAATATGACGAAGGAGAAGGCGAGGTTCGTGACGCCATTGCGGCGCTTGAGTACCTGTCCAAACGGCTCGACCAAGACGCCCGTGTCACGCTTGCCGGGTATTCGTTTGGCGCCTGGATAGTGAGCAGAGCGGCACTCAGTACAGAGCGATTTGAGGCCCTTTTCCTGGTTTCTTTTCCTTTCGTGGTCTACAAAAGCGATTACCTGAAGACCTTCAAGAAGAGGATGTACTTTGTCGGGGGTACCGAGGATGATGTCGCCCCAATCGACGATCTTTACGCCCTTTACCGGGAATTAACCATAAAAGAGAAGTTCCTCAAGGTTATCGCCACAACCCACTTCTACCCCGGTAAAGAGGCGGAAATAATCGATTTCATTAAAGAAAACTTTTAGTGGGGCTTGGCACTCGCCCCCTTAACGAGCGAAGCACCACCCGCAAGCGGGTACCCGGCCACCCCTTCTCGCGCACGTATGCGCTAAGCTGATCCACCCGGTCTATTCATCTTTCGGCTTAGGTGTCTCTTCGCCGTTTCCTTTTTCCTTTTCCTTCTGTTTCTCGAGCGCCTCGGAGATTTCGGTGAGGCGTTTTTCCACGAGATAGTTGATGGTGCCTTCGGGGTATGTGCCGTCCTGCTCAAGGTCGCCGGCCTTCACACCGGTCAGTATCTCAAGTCCCTCTTCCATGCGGTCGATCGTATAGATCGAAAAAAGACCTCGATTAACCGCGCTCACCACTTCATCGCTCAAGACCAAATTCTTCCGGTTTCTTCTGGGGATGATGACACCCTGCCTCCCCTCAAGGCCCCTCATCTTGCAGAGCTCAAAAAATCCTTCGATCTTCTGGTTTACCCCTCCGATGGGCTGCACGTCACCGTTCTGGTCCATCGATCCTGTCACCGCAAAACTTTGTTTGAGAGGCACACCGGAGATGCTGGAAAGCAGGGCATAGAGTTCCGCACAGGTGGCGCTGTCGCCCTCCACCATGTCGTAGAGCTGCTCGAATGTTATGGAAGCAGACAGGCTGATCGGCTTCTTCACCGCGTACTTGCTTCCCAGATAGCTCGTTATGATAAGAATTGCCTTTTCGTGGATCTTACCGCTCATTTTGGTTTCACGTTCGAGATTCACCACACCGGCCCGGCCTGCATAGGTTTTGGCGGTGATCCGGGAGGGCTTGCCGAAACTGTAATCACCCATATCCAGGACGGCGAGTCCGTTGATCTGACCGATCTTCTCTCCCGCCGTATTCACGATAAGGGTATCGTCAAGCATCATCTCCCTCAAACGCTCTTCTATCCTGTTGACTCTGAATATCTTCTCATCGACGGCTCTCGTTACGTGCTCTGCCTTCACAACGGCGCTTCCCTCCCGGTGAGCCCAGTAGTGAGATTCACGGACCAGATCACTAATATCGCTGAATTTCGTAGACAGCTTTTCCTGATGGTCGGCAAAACGTGAGCCGAATTCAACAATTTTGGCCACGCCGCTTTTGTCAAAAGGTAAGAGCTTTTCCTCTTTCTGACACTGCGCCACATACGTGGCGTATTTCTCCATATTTTCGGCGGTCCGATCCATCCTGCTGTCAAAATCCGCTTTGACTTTGAATAGCTCCCTTGATTCCTCATCGTAGCTATGCAAGAGGTAGTAGAGATAGGGATTGCTGATAATGACGATTTTCGCATTGAGCGGTATGGGCTCCGGTTTCAGCCCCGCGGTGCTGATGAGCCGGTATTGTTCCAGAACATCTTCTATCTTGATCTCTTTATTCTTCATGCACCGTTTCAATGCATCATACGAAAAGGTATTTTTCAGAAGCTCCATGGCGTCAACGATGAGATATCCGCCGTTGGCCTTATGCAACGCCCCCGCTTTTATCATGGTAAAATCGGTCGTCGCCATGCCGTATTGTACGTTGTATTCCATGCGACCGAAAAGGTTGAGATATGTGGGGTTACTCTCGTATACCACGGGGGCACCCCGGCCATCTCCGTTGTTCACAATGATATTTACAGAATACTTGGCAAAAGAGGTCTCTGCCTTGGGTAACTTCAAGAACGGCAGGGGAGAAGGAGGTTCCTCGGTCATCCTGAATTCATCGAGGTGCGTGAGGATCTCTTCTTTGGCGCTCTCAAGGTAACTGTTGACCTTCTCCCGATCTTTATACTTGGCCTGCATGGCATCAATGAGCGGGCCGACAAGATCCAGGGCTACCACCCTGTCGAGCTTTGAGAGCATGTCCCTGACGAGTTTTTCCGCTTCCCTCAAGACTCTGACCACGTCGTTTAACTTCTCCTGGAAGAATCGACCCGTCTCTTCCATCTTTTTGCGCGTCTTCTCGTCCAGGGCGTCGAATTCTTCTTTGGTGAGCAGTTCGCCTGTTTCTTTGATGGGCACGATGAGTACGCCAGTCGGGGTTCTCTTCACGGTAAAACCCCGTTCTTTCGCTTCTTCGTCGAGTCGGGAAAGATATTCGGCCTGTTTTTGCTGAAACTCGTCGATTACCTTGTTCTTCTGGACTTCATATTCCTTGGATTCAAAGGCCTTGGGTATCTCCAGCCTGAGCATCTTGATAAGCTCGTTCATTTCCTGCTGGAAGACAACCCCCTGGCCGGGCGCAAAAGAAAGCGCAATGGACAGATCGGGTTCCTTAAAGTTGTTGACGTAACACCAGTCCGGAGGCGTCTCTTCCTCGGCCGCTTTCTCATTAACCATGGACATGATGGTCGTCATTTTACCCGTGCCATTCTCGCCGATAGCAAAGATGTTGAACCCGGTACTGTCCATGCCAAGACCAAAATCAAGGGATTTGAGCGCCTTTTCCTGGCCGATGGTTCTGGGAAACGTGGTGATTTCTTCTGTGGTGTTGAATGAGAATGTCTCGGGATCGCATCGTTTATACAGATCTTGAGACCCTAGTTTTGTGATCACTGCTACCTCCTCAACGCATAGATGCGGCACCGCATTTTCAAATATAACCACTCATATTCAAAACCGTAACGCTTCCCTGAAAGATCCCCCTGCTTTTTTCAGGCGCCCTACCGCCTCTTTGCGCGTAATACCTTTGAGCTTCATGAGAAGCGCGACCTTGACGCGGCCACCTGCATTCATAAGAAGGGTCTCGGCTTCTTTCTCGCCTGAGCCGGTTATCTTTCGGACGATCGTCAGGGAGCGCTCCTTTAATTTTTTGTTCGTCGCCGCCACATCGATCATATATCCGTCATAGACCCGTCCAAGCTTGATCATGGTGACTGTCGAGATCATGTTGAGGACCATTTTTGTTGCCGTGCCCGCCTTGAGCCGGGTGGAGCCTGCAATGATCTCCGGACCCACCGGAACGAAGATGGTGCCGTTGAGAAAAGGATAGGCCACATCGTTGCACGTCAAAAGCCAGCACCGGGCGTGAGAGAGTTTCGCGGCCTTGAGTGCGGCGATGACAAAGGGGGTCTTGCCACTCGCCGATATACCGAGAAGCATGTCGTTTGTTGTAAGGCCTGATACCGCTCTGATACCGGCATCTTCGTCATCCTCTGCGCCCTCTGCCGCCCGAGTAAGAGCCCTTCTGCCGCCCGCAATAATGCCTTGCACGGTTCGGGCCGGCACGCTGAAAGTGGGGGGTATCTCGGAGGCGTCAAGCACCCCGAGTCTCCCGCTCGTGCCCGCGCCGAGATAAACGAGACGTCCGCCGGAGCGGATCACACGAATCGCCTCTTCTATGGCGGAACAGATGGATGGTCTCGCTTTGGTCACGGCGCGTGCGGCCAGCATATCTTCCTCACTCATCACATCGACGATTTCTTGAATGGAGGATAGATCGATCTTTTCCGACCGGGGGTTTTGTTCTTCCGTGAACGTGACGTTCTTTCCCTGCCTCATCCCATGCTTGTTCCTGAGTCCTTTATCGGTCATCACCTCATCCAACTTCCGCCTGTTACACAGATGGTTTGACCGGTTATATACTCCCCCTCATCGGACACAAGGAATAAGACCGTGCCCGCGATGTCCTCGGGCGTTCCTTTTCTCGGATATGGTATCTCGGCAAACATCCTTTGGATCTCTTCCTCGGGATAGATACTCGGTATGTATTCGTTGAAGATGAAGCTTGGAGCGATGCTATTCGCCGTAATATGGTACGGGGCCCCTTCCATGGCGAGACACCTCGTGAACGCCATAACCCCCGCTTTGGCCGCCGCATAATGGGCATGACCTCCGTTGAGGCCCCGATATCCGGCGACAGACGTGATATTTACGATACGGCCGCCGTTCTGCTTCATCATGACCGGCAAAACCTCGCGGGTGAAATAGAAAGTGCCTTTAAGCGAGGTGTTGATGACGAGGTCCCAGGTCTCATCGCTCATATCGACAATCTGCACCGGACGGTTCGTTCCTGCGTTATTGAAGAGTATATCGATACGTCCGAACTTGTCGAGTGTGGCCCCGACCACGTTTTTCACCTCTCTCAAGTTCGTGACATCGCATCGAATGCCGATCGATTCAACGCCGTACTCATCATGGATAGACTGCGCCACACGGCTCGCCCGCTTCTCGTGGCCGTCCGTGACCACAAGGCGCGCCCCCTCGCGTGCCATGGCACGCGCCGTGGCCTGACCGATCCCGGCCCCCGCTGCTGCCGTCAATATGGCGACTCTATCCTTGAGCCGTATCGTACCCATATCCGCACAAACCGGTCGTTTTCTCGATCCTCTTTTCATCGCCTCCATCCTTTTCTCCGCTTGTATTATCATACAAAAAACCTTAAGAGTCGCACAAGAAGAAACTTTTTCGTACTCGATATGGCGAAAAGATCAAGCCGGAAAGCTCTTTTTTATGGATGCGGATTGTGATAAATTTAATGCATCTTTCTAAGTTTGCAATATGACAGGGAGTTAAAAATGCGATTCTTAACCTCATGGATGGAGGGGGCTATCATGCGAAAAGGTGTCGCAAAACTCGCGGGATGGATCACCGTTTTTACCTTCATTTTCATTTTTTGCTCCTGTATTGAATGCGCCCTCGCCAGGCAGGAGATCGTCTCACTTTCGACCCGTTACGATGCGAATGGCCGTGGTATCACCCTCACCTATCTTATCGATACCCCGGACGTGAAAGAGATGCGCTGCATACTTTTTGTTATCCCGGGAGGCAACGGCCTCATGAAGTTGTCTAAGAAGAGTGACGGAACCATAACCCATGCGTTAAGAGCCAATACCTTCATGAGACTCGCGCCATTCTTCCGGGAACGGTCAATCGGACTCGCTTTCATCGATGTCCCGTCTGACCACGCTGACGGCATCAATACCAACTTCCGCAAAGATAAGGCCCATCTCACCGATCTTGAAGGGGTGGTGAAGGACTTGAAGAACCGGTATCCTTCTACGAAGATCTATATGGGCTCAAGCGGGTCTGGCGGCATATCGGCGCTCTTCTCGGCCAAAGGCGCGGCTGCGAACATAAGCGGCGTTATCCTCGCCGGGGCCGATTACAATCAATTGCATGCCTATGACCATTCGGGAATCAAGATCCCCGTTATTGCGCTACATCATATGGAGGACGGATGCGACTCTTCGCCGTTCTTAGAGGCAAAAGAGGTCGCTGAAAAATACTCCTTCGGTCTTGTGCCCTTCTCAGGAGGCAAGCCTGACACGGACAAAGACCCTTGCGGCTCGCTCACAAAGCACGGCTTTGTGGGCCTTGAGGGGCAGCTCGCTCAGGCAATCGATGACTTTATGGAGGGGAGGAAGGCCTCTGTTCAAACTGCTCAAGACGCAAAAGTCTTTCTCAATGAGCACGTGGTCTTTGTTCCCATGCAAAATGATTCCCAGGAAATCAAGCTTCAGACTACTGTTTTTCAGCCGGACGGCGCAGGACCGTTTCCGCTCATCGTCTTAAGCCACGGCGTGCCTTTTGATAAGGCAGAAGCCGCCGAAGTCAAATACCGGCAGAGATTCAGCGCCCAGGCTCAGGAATTCGTCAATCGGGGTTTCGTGGTCGCTATCCCCATGAGAAGGGGTTACGGGCTATCCGGCGGCCGCATGAACAACTCTGTCGGTTCGACGATCCATACATTCGGTCTGGAGGATGCAAAGGATATTAAGGCAACTGTGGATTTCATGAGTCGGCAGCCAGCGGTTGACCCAAAGCGCATAGTGCTCGTCGGACAATCCGGCGGCGGACTGGCGTCCTTAGCGTATGGCAGCCTGGCCGATCCCAATGTAAAGGGGATCATCAATTTTGCCGGCGGTCTCAAAGTTACTTCAAGGACGCGCTGGGATATTGAGATGGCAGATGCGTTCGGCAACTTTGCCAGGACCACGAAGGTTCCCTCGCTCTGGTTTTATACGGAAAATGACAGCTATTTCCCGCCTGATGTGGCGCGGAGGGCTTACGAGGCATATCAGAAGAACGGGGGCCAGGCGAAACTGATTCCACTCGCCGCATTCAGAAAAGATGGTCACTTGCTCTTCCATAGCGCCGAGGGAAATCAGATATGGAGAGAAGAGGTGCTTAAGTTTCTTGCACAGATCGGATTTTGACATCGCAGGCAAGGACGCGTGCGTCAGGAAATAATACGACAACGGGGTGGTCTTTTATGAATTCAATAAAACGCCTGGGCATACTCGTCATCGTGTGCGTGCTTGCGCTCCCCGTCGGCGGCAACTCACGAGAAGACACGAAAATGACCGCTCTCCCTGTGGCAATCAAGTTCGGCACCATTCCCGTTCTGCAGTCGCTCCCGCTGTTCGTGGCGAGCGAGAAAGGTTTTTTCAAAGAACAGGGGCTCAACGTAGAGATTGTGCTCTTTAATTCGGCCTTGGAAAAAGATATCGCCCTCACGTCAGGCCAGATTATCGGCTATTTCGGGGACCTCATGACACCTATGGTGCTTCAGGCAAACGGGGCCGGCGTGCGAATGGTGGCCGTAAACTTCAATACGACCGGTGACCGACGGATGTTTGCGATCCTCGCATCACCGAAGGCAAAAGACAAGACCCTCGCAGAGCTCGCCCGTGCCGGTATTGCCACTTCCTCTAACAGCATTGCAGATTATCTTATCGTACGGCTCCTTGAGCGCCGCAAAATAAGCAAAGATGCGATCAATCTCGTCGACGTAAAGAACATCCCGATTCGCCTCCAGATGCTTTTATCCGGCCAGGTACCCGCTGCGCTCATGCCTGAACCCCTCGCAACGCTCGCCGAAACCAAAGGGGCAAAAGCCTTGATCGACGACAGAGGTCAGGGGCTTTCAGCCACGGTGCTCGCGTTCAACGAGAGATTCCTGAACGGGAATCCCCAGGCGGTGAAAGCCTTCCACAAGGCGTTGAACAGGGCATCGGAGTATATCAATAAGAACCCCGACGAAGTGCGTGCGATCATGAACCGGGATTGCAAAATGCCCGAGCCCCTCCAGGGTTCTTTCCCGATCCCCAGATTTCCCAAGCTCGCTATCCCCGCGGCCGATCAGGTCATGGATGTCTACAGGTGGCTTAGCGAAAAACAGATCATCACAAAAAACATGACATACAAGGACATGGTTGCAGATGGGTTCTTACCGTAAATTCCTCCACGTCGAGGAACTGGGCAAGACATACCTCACGGAAAAAGGGCACAAGACCGTGCTGCAAGGGGTGAATTTTGAGATGCCCGTCCGTGATTCGCTTGCTATCGTCGGCCCTTCCGGTTGCGGCAAGACAACGCTCATCCTCGCTATAGCCGGACTCCTTGAATCAACAACCGGTTCTGTAGTTTTCCGTGACGCACCGCTCACTGAACCTCACCGTGACATCGCACTCGTGCTTCAGGAATACGGTCTCTTCCCATGGAAGACGGCAGGGGCAAACATTACGCTCGGCGCGAGGCTGAGAAACATAGAGGTCTCCCCTAAACGCCTCGAGAATATCAAGAAAGAGCTCGACATCGAGGGTCTCGATCATCTCTATCCCACGCAGCTCTCAGGAGGGCAACGTCAGCGAGTGGCCCTTGCCAGGGCGCTACTCACCAATCCGCTCCTGTTGCTGCTTGATGAGCCCTTCGCGGCTATCGATACGGTGACCCGCGAGAGACTGCAGAACCAGTTGCTTCAGGCATTCAAGAGATGGCAGTTCAGCTTCATTATTGTGACCCACAACATCGAAGAGGCGGTATTTTTGGGAAAGAGGATCATCGTACTCGCCAACGACGCCCCCAGCATAAAGATGATCATCGACAACCCTGCCATGGGGGAAGTGGGTTATCGCGACCAAGGATCGTTCTTCGAACTCACCACGGCGCTACGAAAGACACTCGAGGAGACCGCGTGAGAGGACGACAGGCTGGAATCTACGTTATTACGATCCTACTCATTTACGCCCTCTGGTACGTACTTTCCGTGATTCTGGGAAACAACGTGCTCCCGGACCCCTTTCTCGTGTTCCTTCGAGGATTTAAAGAAATCGCCAAGGTCTCTTTCTGGGTCCATGTGGAGGTGAGCGTTTTGAGGATGCTTTCAGGCCTATTTTTCGCCTTCATCCTTGCCGTCCCCGCGGGACTTGTCCTCGGCAGTAACCCGAAACTCGACAGACTCTTCGCCCCGCTCATCTATCTTGGTTATCCTATCCCCAAGATCGTGTTGATGCCTATCGTCTTCGTCCTTTTCGGCATCGGAGACACAGGCAAGATAGTGCTTTTGACCATGATCATCTTTTTTCAGCTTCTTATCACCACCCGGGACAGCGCCCGCAAGATCAGTGATGAAATCGTCTATTCTTTTAGATCCCTCGGGGGCACACGCCTCGATTATTACATTCATGTGGTTTGGCCCGTGAGTCTTCCCGGGGTCATCACGTCACTGCGCATCGGCACGGGAACTGCCGTTGCAGTACTCTTCTTCGTAGAATCGATCGCCACGAACAAAGGGCTCGGCTTCTACATTATCGACGCCTGGGGAAGGGCCGACTACGCGACCATGTTCGTAGGTATCATCTCCCTCTCCATCATGGGTATCGTGCTCTATGAGTTCTTCGATCTTCTCGAAAGGAAGTTCTGCACATGGAAAAGCCAGTAGGATACAGGTATCCTCCGGTAAGCAAGGCCACTGATGACGAGCGCATCGGTATGGTCAAGGAAATCTTCTCCACGATCACCGGCAAGTATGATTTTCTGAATCGCCTGCTCAGCCTTCGCCGGGATGTGGCCTGGCGCCGTTTCTTAATCAAAAAAATGAGCATTCCCCAAGCGGGAAGGGCGCTCGATGTGGCATGCGGCACCGGTGATCTGTCTATCGGCATCGCGCGCAAATATCCAGGGGTCGTCGTGACGGGTGTGGATTTCGTTTACGAGATGGTTGCGACGGGCGCGCAAAAAGCCCAAAGAAAAGGCTTCGCTCACAGGATCAGATTCATTGAGGGCGATGCATTGAGGCTACCTTTTCGAGACGATTGCTTCGACGTGACCACAATGGCCTTCGGTATAAGAAATATCCCCGACAAGCTCACGGCTCTAAAAGAAATGGTCCGCGTTACCGCCCCGGGGGGACAGATCATGATCCTGGAAATGACTTTTATAGAAAACCGGCTCTTCAAATTTCTCTATTATATCTATTTGAATTACCTGCTTCCGGTGCTTGCCGGATTATTTTCCACCAACCGGGGCGCTTATTATTACCTCGCCGACTCGATCATGCATTTTCCTGCGCCGGACGCCTTCGCAGGGATGATGGAGGAAGCCGGCATGACCATGGTTAAGAAATATCCCCTCACGTGCGGCGTCACGTGGCTCCACGCGGGGCAGAAGAAGGAAGAAACAAACGAGGTACAGAGCAAGGCTGAACCCAACGACCGGAAAGAAAGTGCGGTCGTGTTACAACCGGGAAACAACGCAGTCGCAGTGAGCAAATTAGCGGGCTTAGAGGCGGGACGGGTAAGCGGATGAAGACGTTTTTCGCGAGCGGAAAGTTGAGGGCGTGGCTTCAGGCGAGCCGTTTGCCTTTCTACGTGGCCACTTTTATCCCGCTTTTCATCGGATGGGCGCTCGCTATCAAATATCATGGCATGGTGAGGCCCTGGCGATTTCTCCTCGTTTTTCTCGGCTCCCTCATGGTGCATCTTTTGACAAACCTGGCCAATGACTATTTCGACCACCTTGTGGGCACCGACTCGGGAGAGGCCATCGGCGGATCACGGGTGATCCAGCAGGGAAAAATCACGCCCGGGACTATGCTGCGGGTGATCATAATCCTCTATATACTCGCCTTTGCCATTGCATTCTTCATTGTCTTCTCTTTCAAATTGTATCTTCTCGCCGTGCCCATCCTTTTCGCAGCCGCAAGCAGCTATTTCTACACGGCGCCACCTGTCCGATACGGCTACTCAGGACTTGGCGAGCTCTTCGTGGCAATCAATATGGGACCCATCATGGTCGTGGGCACATACTGGGTTATCACGGGAGGCCCCGATGTGATACCCCTTTGTGTCTCGATCCCGGTAGGACTTATGGTAGCGCTTATTCTCTACTATCAGAGCCTGCCTGACATGAAAACCGATCAGGCGGCGGGAAAGCGCACCCTTGCGGTGAGGCTCGGCAAAAGGGGCGCGTTCAAGGGGCTCGTTCTGTTTTTCGTATTGATCTATCTCAGCATAGTAATGCTCATGGTTTTCGGACTGCTCTCGTGGTATAGTCTTGCCTTCTCCCTGAGCGTACCGCTCGCAGTGAAACTCATCGGCATCGCGCATAAGACCGATGAATGGGTACTGCTCGACAGGTATGGAAAGTATGTCCGTATCGCCTATTTCATCAATGGACTCGCGATTATTGCCGGCCTCCTCTAACTGAGAGACCTCAAAAACGTTCTTTACGCCCCCCTGTTGTACTCAAATGGTTGCGGCATTATATTGGTCTTGAGGAAGTTCTTCAGGGAGGCACGTATGAAAAAAATGGGCAGGGGAGTCATAGGAGCTTTCGCGCTCACGATGATCGCATTTTGGCTTTTAGCAGCAGGCGGGTGCGCCAGCATGGATGAGAATTCCGAACCCTCGAATCAATCCTATCACAAGGGTTATCCTTACGCGGGCTGTGACGGACGGCCCGTGTGGTGGTGTTTTAACGGTCCCCCAAGCGGTTATTGATCTCACTCAGTATTGACAAAAATATTTCAATTAAGATACGAACCGTTTGTGCAAGTTCCTTACATAAACGAACCGACAATATGAGAAGGAGTAGACAATTGCTTCTTCTCCATCGAAGAGGTGGCCGCGGTGACGAAAGAATCATCTAACTCTGCCGAGCAGGTCACCCAGGCCGCGGTGGAACTCAATGTGCTTTCTGTAAAACTGGATGAGTCTGTCCGTGGTTTCACCGTGTAGACGCGGTAAGATCCAACGACAAAATCGTTTAGACAAAGGCAGGCCACGGAAGGTAGCCTGCTACACCAGCCGGTCTCAATGGCTCCGCGCCTTAGCCGATCTCTGATTCAACCAATTTCGTGATTTCCCCTTGTTGGGGAAATCTTCGCCCTTCGATATGCTGTTTGGAGTAGATCAGCTTGCCGTCGCATTTCACATCGAAGACGCCGCCTGCGCCCTGGATCAATATGATAGTTGATTTGGGATAGCTCATCTTTAACTCTGCTTCCACACGGGAAGCCTGAGGAAGAAAGTTTCAGGCAACGCAATACTCAATAGAAATATTCATAGCCCCTCCTTCAATTCAAACAATCATGGAGTCATCCGCCAAGAACCATACCGGAAGCTAAGCCCTGTTGCAAGGGATTCCTGCAGGCTACGGGAAGTGTACCCGACACTGAACGTGAGCCTTTTATATATTATTATATTCTATTATCAATTCCGGGAAATGGTCAAAGACATCAATTTCCAAAAATGATTTGCATGTGCGTCGAAGAATGAATGCCCGCAGATTGACAAAGTCAGGCGCGAAAAGCCCTTCGGCCTCCACCCCATACTATCCTGGAAAGGAAAGGGCCTTAATAAACTCACGCTGAAACTCCTTTTCCAGCGCCAGCTCTATATGCTCAACCCTGCGTGCTATCCAGTCGGCCTCTTGCCTCTTGTCCCGATCGACGAGCGCCAGATATGCCCCGTGTCCCGCCGCATTTCCCACGACCAGGATGTTTTCGACCGGGCAATCAGGAAAGAGTCCTATGATGAGCGCGTTCTTTTTGTCGATATGAAGGCCGAAGGCGCCGGCGATCACGATCCGCTCAATGGAATCAAGTTTGAAATGGCGCATGAGGACCTTGCAGCCGCCATGGAGTGCCGCCTTGGCGAGCTGTATCTGGCGGATGTCCTTCTGAGTGAGGACAATGTCACGGCCTGTGCCCGTTTGACTGCCCGGCACGAACAGAAATTCTTTAATGCCCGTAGGCCCTGTTCTCAGTCCTTCTATGCCGGCTGCGTTAGTAAAGGCCCCATTCTTGCCTATGATCCCCGTTTTGGAAAGAAGTGCGACACCGTCTAAGATGGCCGAGCCGCACATGCCCACCGGTTTTAACTTTCCACGTGTGTGCTCGCTCGCCCACCCTCTTCTCCCGATCACCGCGTAATCGATCCCGTTCGTGGCCGGGTTGAGGCGTATCTTTTCTATGGCGCCCGCCGTTGCCCGCATGCCCGAGGATATCTCGGCGCCCTCAAAGGCGGGGCCCGTGGCGCAGGAACAGGACATGAGGCGTTCCCTGTTACCGAGTACGAGTTCGCCATTTGTGCCCAAATCTATGATGAGAGATATCTCGTCGTGATTGTAGGGCTCTTCGGAGAGCAGAACCCCTACGTTATCCGCCCCCACAAAGCCCGCTTCCACGGGAAGCACGTGGACGTAAGCATAAGGGTTCATCGCAAGCCCCAGGTGGCGGGCTCGCACATCCACGGAGGAGGTGACAGAGGGTTCAAACGGCCAGAGCCCCAGTTTGTCAGGGGCGATGCCTAAGAAGATGTGGTGCATCACCGTGTTACCGACAACGGTCGCGTCGAGGATCTGGTGGGGCTTAAAACCGCTCGCCCGTAACATCCGCTCTATCACCACATTGATCGAGCGGATGAGTTCCTCCCGCATCCTTTTGAGACCTGTAACGGGGTGGTCAACAGAGTAAGCGATGCGTGACATGATGTCCGTACCAAAGAGCACCTGGGGGTTGGTAACCGAACCGCTCGCAATGATATTGCCACTCTTTAAGTCGCACAGATAAAGCGCGAGCGTGGTTGTACCCACGTCAAGTGCAACTCCTAGGGCGCGCTCATCTTCTCCCCTCTCTACCGCGATCACCTCTTTGTCCATCCATACGAAGATCGTTATTTTTCTCGTATCTTTCGCAATCTCGCCCGGCCAGTCCACCTCTGTTGTGAGGTCATGAAGACCGTGTTTCAAGGCAAGGTGTCTTACCACGTCTTGAAATAAGATGTGCCCGCCATTTCCTTCCCTCGTCAAGTCAATTACGTAACTCTTTACGGCAGGATTGAGTTTTTTGGTTCTCTTTGAAAAGACCTTGTTTGCGGCTGACGATGTGAGGAGGTTCTCATCTGCCACGAAGACCGTCACGTCACCCAAGACGCGAGCCATGCAGGCAAGCCGATATCCGGCTTCTCTATCCGAGGGGCTCACAAACTGAGCTTCATGATCGACAAGAGGAGTGACACCGCCTTGAGCCACGCGGATTCTGCATTTGCCGCACCTGCCCTTGCCGTTACACTGCGAATCGATATAGACGCCGGCAACACGTGCCGCTTCCAGGATGGTCTTCCCCTCCTCTATGGCGACCTCTTTGAAGGACGGTGCGAAAGTAACCCTGACCTTGTTCATGAAGATACCCCTACCCTTCCCACAAGGGATAAAAGGCGCGCAGTTTCTCTTCCGGTATGTCAGCCGGAATGCTTCCCGTGGTGCCGAGGATGAGACCCCCGTGTTTGAATTCTTCTTCGGCGCGGTGAACCTCGTCACTGATATGCGCTACACTCCAGGCAAGCAAGTCAATATGTCCCATGAACGAGATGTGCTTACCGAATGTTTCGAGTAATTCGGCAAGGTCCATCCTGGCCTGCGCATCCACCGGATGTAGACAGTCATAGCCCGCACCGGCGATAAGGTGAATGACCGCCTTCATGTCGCCGTCAGAATGGATAAACGGAAAAAGTCCCTGCTCACGCACGATGGCTGCATAATCACGATACACAGGCAGTATGAGCTCAGCGAAATGACCGGACGAGAAAAGAAGTCCATTATTGCCGGCTATATCATCGGCCATGGCCATGGCGGAAAAACCATTATTCACAGCCATTCGCACCGTATCTCTCGCTTCCTTAAGAAACCGGGCGGCCATTTCCCGGAAGAGATCAGGCTTCTTTCGTAGACTCAACATTGCGTCACGGAATCCATACGCTTCGATCAAACGGGAGACGGGGCCGTTCGTTGCGCCCGTGAGAAAGTAGTCCTTAAGGGGTTGATACGCCTTTCGCGACAAAAACGAACGGGATGACTCCCCGCTTAGGTCTATCCCAACGAGAGACAGTCCCAATCCGCTCGCCGCCGCCTCTAATTGTCCTATGAATCCCCCACTCACGCCCCCGAAGTATCTATCGAGGAAATCGCTTCGGATAAAGAGCTCTCCCCGGGGCACGAACGCCACGGGTTTGTGACTCAGGGCATTAATGACAGTTTCACGGTGCTCACGCACTTTTCATCTTTCTGTAATAGGTGGTATAGCGGCGTGCTCTCGCGTCCCGGCCCAATAAGAGATCGGTAGCCATGATATAGGGCTTCATCTTTGCCGCATTCACTATGGCACAGTTGAGCCCGGCCTGAATTGCGAGTGAAAGAAAGACGGCATTGATCACCGGCCTTTCGGGCAAACCGAAAGAGACGTTGCTTGCCCCGAGCACGAGGTTCAACGAAAGCGCCCGCTTTACCGTGTGCATGGTCTCGACCGTGAGCAGCGCCGCGGCACTGTTTACGGCGCTCGATTCTGCTATGCAGTCGGCTATCAGTCTGTCCGCTCCGATGCCAAATTGTCCTGCCTGCTCCACAATGGAGGTGAGGATTTCGAGCCTTTTCGCAGCGTTATTCGGTATGCCCGCTGCATCGGATGCTATGATTTCAAGCGAGGTATCATATTTCTTTACCAGCGGAAGGAGGGCATCGAGGTGTTCTTTTTCACCGGTTACGGAACTGATAATGGGCTTGCCGCATCCAAGCTTCAAAGTAGCTTCGAGCGCCGCCGGATTTCTGCTCTCCAGGCACAGGGGCACATCCACAACCTCCATAACCGCCGCGGCAGCTTTTGGGAGGATAACGCCCTCATCCACGCCGAAGGCGGCCACGCTGATGATGAGGATATCAGCCCCGTCGCGCACCTGTTCCACCGCCATTTTGGCGATAGGCCCCATATCGCCCGTTACCATTCCCTGTTTGATGGGACCCTTGCCGAACGGGTTTATCCGCTCCCCGATAAGGACGGTGGGCAGATTATCGGAGATGATAACCTCTTTACCCTTAGCGCTTACTACTCGCGTTTCCATGTAACCTCCTCAAAAAATCTTGAACGCTTAAGACACGGAGCATTCATCGCTCTACGACTTAGCTGCCCTGAGCGTGTTCTGCATGAGCATGGTTATGGTCATGGGTCCCACGCCACCCGGAACGGGCGTGATCACCGATGCCTTTTCCTTCACCGCCTCAAAATCCACATCGCCGCAGAGTTTGGCCTTTCCTTCCGGCGTCATACCGATCCGATTCACCCCCACATCGATAACTACCGCCCCCTGCTTTACCATATCGGCGGTGATGGCTTTCGGCCTGCCTGCCGCTACGATCAGGATATCGGCCCGCCTTGTGTGCGCGGCTATATCTCTTGTGCCCGTATGGCACATGGTGACCGTGGCGTTTGCACCACTCGCTTTCTGGACAAGCATCATGGAAATGGGCTTCCCCACAAGATTGCTTCTGCCTACGACAACGACCTCCGCACCGTCGATGGTAACGCCGCTTCGTATGAGCATCTGCTGTATCCCGTAGGGTGTGCAGGGATAGAACTTGGCGTCACCGATCATGAGCCTTCCTACATTCACCGGATGGAAGCCGTCTACGTCTTTATCCGGATCGATGGCGTAGAGCACTCTCGTTTCGTTGATGTGGCGTGGCAGAGGTAACTGAACGAGGATACCGTGGATCTTCGGATCGCCGTTGTATCCGGCAATGAGTTCAAGGAGGGTCGCCTCTGATGCCTCCTCCGGCACGTCCTCCTGCACGGAATAGAAGCCGAGTTCCTTGGCGGTCTTCTGTTTTCCCGTGACGTAGCTTACGGATGCCGGGTTCTTGCCCACGATAATCGTCACAAGACCCGGTGTGATACCCCGTTCTTCTCTAAGACGCATCGTTTCCGTTCTTATCTCTTCCCTTATTTGAGAAGCGATCTCTGTTCCGCTTATTATTCTGGCCGACATTAGCACCCCTTTTTTGTTTTTTTATAGCTTAACACAAACTCACGCGGTTGTGCAGGAGCGGGCTTAGAATAGCCCCGTAACCTTGCCCGTTTCCGTGTTTACGTCTATCCGTCTGAATGCGGGGTCCGAGCCTGTGCCGGGCATGAGGCTTATTGCGCCGGTGACCGGACAGAGGAATTTTGCGCCCGTGAACACGAGAATATCCCTGACCGGTAATCTCCAATCCTTGGGCACCCCCTTGAGTTCAGGGTCATGAGACAGACTGAGATGAGTCTTGACCATCATGGTGAAATAGTCGCGTTTATCAGGATCGGCCTGAAGGCGATTGAGTTTGACCTCTGCGTCGGGGATCCACAACACGGAGCCGGCCCCGTAGACCTTTTGGGCAATGAGATCGACCCTCTCCTTAAGCGGCATCTCCAAAGGATAGAGGAACTTGAAATCCGTCTTTTCTTCACACGCATCGATAACCGCATCAGCAAGCTCCAGGGCCCCGTCACCGCCTTTGAGCCAGTGCTCCGATACTGCTACGCGCGCCCCTTCAGCCTCGGCGAACCTGCGCACGAGGGCAATCTCTTCTTTCGTATCCGTGGAAAAGCTGTTGATACAGACGACAGGTGTCATACCGGAGAGTTTTACCGTGCGGATGTGATGGATAAGATTCGCGACCCCCTTCTCCAGCAGGGCCAGGTTCTCCTGTGTATATTCAGGCGCAAGCGGTATGCCCGGCGCAACCCTCGGGCCGCCGCCGTGCATCTTCAATGCCCTGATGGTGGCGGTGATGACCGAGACGTTCGGGGTAAGCCCGCTGATCCTGCACTTCACGTTCCAGAATTTCTCGAAACCGATATCTGCAGCGAACCCGCTTTCCGTCACATGGTAATCGAAGAGTTTAAGTCCCACGCGGTCCGCGATAATCGATGACTGACCGATGGCTATATTGGCAAATGGTCCTGCATGAACGAGCACCGGCTGTCCTTCTATAGTCTGAAGCAACGTCGGGTTGATGCTCTCCCGCATGAAGGCGGTCATGGCTCCGGCGACTTCCAGGTCCTCGGTCGTAACAGGCCTTCCTTTGTAGTCGTACGCCACCGTTATCTTACCGATCCTCTGGCGCAGGTCTTTCAGATCCTTTGCGATAGAGAGAATGGCCATCAACTCTGAACTCACCGCGATATCAAATCGGGACTCCATGGTAAACCCATTCATCCTGCCGCCCAATCCGATGACGATGCTGCGCAATGCCTGGGCGCAGAAGTCCATGACCCACCCCATCTGGACGTTGCCGGCGTCGATTCCGATACGGTGCAGTTTTCGCATGGCAAGTTCCTTGTCGTTGTAATTCCTTTCATGCTGCATCCGCGACGTAAGGGCAACCATGGCCAGATTATGGGCGTTGATGATGTTATTGATGTCACCGGTCAAGCCGAGTGAGAACTCCGTGAGCGGTATGGCCTGGGCGTTACCGCCCCCTGCGGCACTCCCCTTGACGTTCATCGTGGGCCCGCCAGAAGGCTGCCGTATGGCGCCTCCCACGCTCTTTCCCCTTTTACCGAGACCCTCAATGAGCCCCATGGACGTGGTCGTCTTTCCCTCGCCAAGGGGTGTCGGCGTAATGGCCGTCACTTCAATGTATTTGCCGTCAGGTTTATTATTGAGCCTTTCCATGATCGCGGCAAAATTGACCCTCCCAATCCTGCCGTGGGGAATAATCTCATCTTTTGTAAGGCCGATTTCCTCCTGGAGCTGCCATATGGATTTCATCTGGCTTTCGGCGGCTTCGGAAATCTGCCAGTCTGCCATTTTGGTTGCATCGTAAGACATTCTATACCTCCCGGGATATAAGGGCCGTTGCCGCCGGGTCGTAAGATCATCTCCCCTTGCGCGGCTTAAGGACCCTTTTTCAGGGTTCAATAGACCCCGTATTCCTTAGTGAACTCAAACATTGCTCTTACATTCTCTGTCTTCGCATCATCGAGCGCTGCGGCGGCATCCAGAATAAATCCTCCGTCTTTCCCGGCCACATCTATCAATCTCTTGCAATATGCCCTTACGTCCTCGGGCGTACCCGTGGCAAGTATGGAGAGGGGAACGTTCCCACGAATGCACACCGTGCCCCCCAGGACTTGTTTTGCCCGGGCCATATCGGTCGCTTCAAAGGCGTAGATAGCCTTGCCCTGAGGCACGTCTTTAATGATGTTGAGGCGAGACGTACAGTTTCCTTCCCACAACGGACATGGCGTCAATCCACGATCGATGAGCGCAATCATGAGCTCCTTAAGCGTAGGCCAGAAGAATTTCTTGAACTGCTCTTCCGACATGAAGCCGTCGAGCCCTTTGTGCAGCGGGATGAAGACCCGCGGATTACTGGATGCTTTGGTGGAGGCAACGACCATCTCGAGCATGATGGGAAGGAGTTTTTCGCAGGCTGCAATCACCTTGGCCGGTCTCCGGTACATATCGGTCATGAGCCCTTTTGTACCGCGAAAGAAATCGCCGAGCGTATCAAACGGTGCCTGCGTGATCCCGCCCGACTGAAGTGGAAACCCCGCTTCTTTGGCCTTTTCCGAGTATAATCTGCCGTAGGAGGCGATTTGAGCCGATTTCTGTCCCGCCCTCTTTAACGCCTCAAGCGCCTGTTCCACCTCGGGAAAACTGAACGGGGCGAGTCCCGTGCCAAAACCCATATAGTAGGTAATGATGCTGTGCAGGGGTCTTAGTTTTTCGAGTCCCTTGAGTGCGCCGCACACGCGGGGCCAGTAACGTCTCACTATAAAGTCAGAGGGATCTAAAAGAAAATGATCGTACTCCTCGGCCAACATGTATTCGCCCTCGACGAACTGGTAGCTGTGATCGGATGTGAGGCCGTGGCCGGACCAGAGCAACTGTTTGAAATCAAGGGCATCAAGTAGCGGCCCCAAGAAACGCAGGCCGTAGGGGCTTTGGTCCATATCCGGCGCAAAGTCGGTGAGCGCCTTCCATTGCGCCTTCCAGAGCTTGTCGGGATCATACATAAACTCCTTTACCGACATGCCCACGTAGCGTGCGGGAAAAAAGCCGAACATGACCATAATGGGAACCCGATCAGGCTTCTTAAGCTGGGTTGCATCGAGTACCCGCTTCTCACGCTCCCGATATAGCTCCTGAGGCGTCTTTTTCATTAAGACCTCTTACCTCTCATCCTTACTCATCACGCACACGCATGGATTCTTTACTGTATCCATCCGTTACAGAGCGTTACCGCGGCCATGGCATCCTTACCATAGGCATCGGCCTTCACATACTTTCGGATCTCTTCATCGATCTGACCGCCGCCGATCATGATCTTGATCTTGTCTCTCAACCCTGCCTGTTCTATGGCCTCTACTGTCTTCTTCATGGAGTCAAACGCAAGGGTGAGAAATCCGGAGAGTCCTACCACCTGGGGGTGATACTCTTTGATCTTTTCCACGAAGACGTTAACCGGTACATCGATGCCGATGTTTAGAACGTCGTAGCCCGAGACATCGAGCATGAATTGAACGATATCGGTGCCGATATCGTGGATGTCTCCTGCCACGGTACCGATGAGTACTTTTCCCTTCTTCTGCGGAGGGCCCTGTTTCTCAAGTAAGGGTTTGACGATCTCCGAGATACCTTTGAGAATCTCTCCTGCCATCATAAGATCCGGGATGAAGTACTCTCCTGTCTCAAACCTCTTTCCTACGATCGCCATGGCTTGCCCTGCATCATCGAGGATGTCCATGGGGCTTGCGCCTGATGCAACGAGCTTTTTTACCTCAGCCGTGACCTCGTCTTCCATGAGGTCTGCCAT
>DATKMQ010000163.1 GCA_035541755.1 Syntrophorhabdaceae bacterium | reverse complement strand
ACAGGCGCTCAGGCAGCGGCCTACAACCTCATCAACAGGGCCGTGCCCGAAGATATCCTCGATAGCGAGGTAAAGGAACTGGCGAACGGGCTCGCGCTCTATCCCAAAGACGGCATCGCCATGGGCAAGGTCTCACGGGAGTTCCTCTATAACACCATGGGGATTGACCGGGGGCTCTTAGAGCACTCGTTCATGCACAGTTTTCAGACGAACAGGGTGTACGAGACGGATGAGCACAATTTCTTCAAGAACAGAAGGGACATGGGCGTAAAAGAGGCCGCTCGTGAAAAGCACGATTATTACAAGGCGCTTGATAAGTGAGCGGGGTATCGATATCGCGAGAGACAAAGGCTCATGTTTGTGAGATATGCACCACTGCTCAACGCCCCTCAGTCGATTGGGAGGAGGGGCGCTACGACGCGTCGGGGCGGTGTTGTTGTCTTTCTTAGTTTACTTTGTTCTTTGTGAGCGGTCCCGTCCTTTAAGTCAACGGATGGGACAGCAGACGATTCATGAATAATAAGGAGGTCTCTATGAAAAGTATCGTCAGCAAAGCCTTAGTGTTCGGATGGTGCCTGTTTATGCTTTTTTCCGGGATATCTTTAGCCCAGACATACCCGACTAAACCGATTGTTTTCATTATAAACTCCGCGCCGGGCCAATTGGGAGACGTGACAACACGCGCCGTGGCAGGCAAGGCGGAAAAGCTCCTCGGCCAACCGTTTGATTTTGTGAATAATAATGCGGGAGGTGGCGCCGTAGCCTTTAGCATGGTAAAGAAGGCGAAACCGGACGGATATACGATAATGTCAACAGCCACGGGCAACCTCATCTGGCTTCCCTTTACACGTCATGTTGACTATAAGTTAGAAGATTTTACCCCGATCACGCAGAACCTGTTAATGGAGAGCGGTGTGGTTGTCAAAGCCGATGCCCCCTGGAAGACGTTTAAGGAGTTTGTAGCTTACGCCAAACAGAACCCAGGCAAGGTGTCATACGCAATAACATCGGCGGGAGTGCCCATGGACATCGCCATGCAGTATGTGGCAAAGCAGGAGGGCATCAGGTGGACGGCCGTCCCCACCCCCGGGTCTGACCCGAATACCATGCTGCTCGGCGGACATGTAACCGCCTATTCCGGTTCAACATCGTGGCTCCCTCACGTCAAGACCGGTGCGTTCAGGCTCCTTGCCGTGCACAGCTCAAAAAGAATGAAAGAGTTTCCCGACGTGCCGACTTTCAAAGAATTGGGCTACGATTTTGTCCATGAAAGCCAGAGCGTATTTCTCGCCCCCAAGGGCACGCCCGAGGCGCTCATCAAGAAGCTCGATGACGCATTCCACAAGGCGCTGGATGACAAAGATGTTATCGATCTATACACCAAGCTCGGCGTGCAGGTTTCGTATCGCGACCACAAGGAATTGAGCAAGTACCTGTATGAGAATTTAGACATCGTAGGAAGGGCCATGAAGACCGTGGGTATCACGCCCGAAGCGGAAAAGAGGTGAAAGACCATGACCCGTGACTTAACGTCAAGTCTCTTCTTTCTCATGGTTTCTGTTGTAGTGTTTGTGGGGTCAATAAAGCTCGGGCTTGGCACGACGAGACAACCGGGCCCGGGTTTTATAACCTTCGGGGCCTCCGGCCTCCTCGGCATCCTTTCCCTGGTGGAACTCGTGAGGGCCTTTACGGTGAGACAGGCGGTGCAGGGCGAACCCATGTTCAAGGGGACCCTGTGGTACAGGATCATTCTCTCGGCGCTCGCCATTCTCGTGTATGCGCTCGTCATGCCCACCTTGGGCTACCTTATCGCCACTTTCCTGCTCATGCTCTGCCTCTACATAATGATGCGCGAACAGCGATGGTACTGGATAATAATATCATCGCTCCTAAGCAGCCTTGCAAGTTATTACCTTTTCTCAAAGCTCCTTAATTGCCAATTTCCAGACGGTTTGTTCTGGTTTTAGGAGGAATTCATGGACTGGGTTCACCATATTCTATACGGCTTTCAGGTCACCTTCATACCCATAAATCTGCTCTTCTGCAGTATCGGTGTGGTGGTTGGAACGCTCGTAGGCGTCTTGCCCGGGATCGGTCCCACAGCCGCCATGGCCCTTCTTTTGCCCGTGACCTTCAAGGTGAGCGCTGCCTCGAGCATTATTATGCTGGCCGGGATACTCTATGGAGCCATGTATGGAGGATCTACAACCTCCATACTGGTCAATATACCGGGTGAGACCGCATCCATCGTTACCTGTCTCGACGGATATCAGATGGCCCGCAAAGGACGGGCAGGGCCGGCGCTCGGCATCGCAGCCTGGGGTTCATTTATCGCCGGCACCATAAGTGTTATTGCCATGATGTTTGTGGCTAATCCACTGGCAAGGCTCGCAATAAAATTCGGTCCACCCGAATATTTTGCCCTTATGTGCACCGGTTTGCTCTTCGTTACCTATCTTGCCCAGGGATCCGTATTGAGGGCGATTATGATGGCCTTAACCGGCATTATTCTCGGGAGCGTGGGCCTCGACCTCATAACGGGGCAGCCTAAATTTACACTGGGCATCGATGAATTGCAGGACGGCGTGGGTGTTATGCCCGTGATCATGGGGCTTTTCGGACTTACAGAGGTTTTTCAGAACATAGAACAGCGCGCCGAGCAAACGGAAATATATCAGACAAAAGTGAAGAACCTCTGGCCATCACTCAAAGACTGGATGGATTCGAAGTGGGCAATCACCAGGGGAACTGTGCTCGGGTTCTTCCTCGGCATCCTCCCGGGCGGCGGCGGCACGCTCTCGTCCTTTATGTCGTATGCGATTGAGAAAAGGGTGTCCAAACATCCGGAAGATTTTGGGAAGGGCGCTATTGAAGGGGTGGCTGGGCCTGAGTCGGCAAACAATTCGTCCTGTGGAGGCAGCCTTATCCCGCTGATGTCTCTTGGAATCCCGCCGAATGTAACCATGGCGGTGCTCTTTTCCGCCTTCATCATTCACGGTATCCAGCCGGGACCTCTTATGATTACCGAGCACCCTGATGTCTTCTGGGGGCTTATCGCGAGCATGTACCTCGGCAATGTGTTGCTGCTTATTCTCAATCTTCCTTTGATCGGCCTGTGGGTCCAGTTATTGAAAGTTCCCTACAGTATCCTCTTCCCGCTAATCCTCCTCTTTTGCGTGATAGGCTCGTATGCCACCGGGGGCTCCGCAACCGATATCATATTCATGTTGTTCTTTGGCGTTGGCGGATATTTGATGAGGAAATTCAGATATGAAGCAGCGGCGCTCGTTCTCGGCTTTGTGCTTGGCCCCATGATTGAGAGATCGCTCCGTCAATCTTTGCTCATCTCTGACGGCAGCTTTTCCATCTTTTTCACCCATCCGATCGCTGCCGTGACTATCGGAGTGGCATTACTCCTCATCATTTCGAGCACCATGGGTTTCGTGAAGAAGCGACGCAAGGCTTTCGAAGAATTCAAGGAATAGACGAGTGAATGCGCGGCGGGCAAGAGCTTCCCTCGCTTGCCGGATTCGCAACACGACTAAGGAGAAGGATATGGACGTGGTTTTCACTTTAGCTGATAATCTGGTCAATACCGGTTACGAGGCCCTGACCCCGGAGTCTATCGATATGACCAAGAAGGACATCATGGATGTCCTGGGAGTTGCGGCAGCGGGCGCTAACGCCCTGGGTGTCGCCGAAGTGGCAGGCCTTATTAAGGAATGGGGCGGGAAGAAAGAGAGTACAGTGATCGGATTCGGTTGCATGGTGCCCTCTCATGTGGCTGCACTCGCTAACGGCATGATGGCCCACGCGCTCGACTATGACGATGGACACGATAAAGCCATGGTGCACGCCGCCGGCTCGGTTGTGCCTGCGGCCTTTGCGGTGGCGCAACGCAAAGGTAACGTGAACGGAAGAGAGTTCATCACGGCTGTAGCTAGCGGCATTGATCTCATGTGTAGAATGGCGCTCGCGGCGAAAACCAACCTCAGAGTGAGCGGCTGGGTTTATAGCTCCATATTCGGATATTTTGGCGCTGCCGCAGCGGCAGGGAAAATACTCGGCCTTGATGCGTCGAGAATGGTCAATGCCTTGGGTGTTGTTTACAGTCAAACTGCAGGCAGCTTCCAATCGATCGCCGATGCCGTACTCACGAAAAGGATGCAGCTTGGCTTTGCCGCCAGGGCGGGCGTCTTTTCGGCGCTTGTTGCAGAGAGAGGTATTACCGGGCCACATAACTGCCTGGAGGGAGAGTGGGGCATATACAATAACTATATTCATGGTCAATTCGATCCTCACCTCTTAACCGCCGATTTGGGCAAAAGATTTGAGGTGCAAAATATGGGCTTCAAGGCGTATCCCAGCTGCGGCTACACCCACGGGCCCATATTCTCTACAGTGACACTCATGAGAGAGCATGCGATCAAACCGGATGATATCGAAGCGATTTACGTGTCTACGGGCAAGAACGCCGGAGACCTTTTCGAGCCTCTGGAAAGGAAGCGCCGTCCGCCGGTGGTGCCCGATGCGCAGTTCAGCATTCCATACACGGTGGCAGTTGCCGCGCTGAGAGGGAGCGTGGGCATAGGGGATTTTACCCCGGATGCCATAAAAGACCCTGCGGTGCTCGATTTGGCTCAGAAGGTACATCCCATAATTCTTCCAGAGCTTACCCGCAGAGAAGTTGAGCCCTCAATCGTGGAAATACAGGTGAAGGGCGGCAATCGATATGCGCGCCGGATGGACGACCGGAAGGGCACACCGGAGAACCCCATGACCACAAAGGAGATGTGCGACAAATTCAGGGACTGTCTTGCCCACGGCAGAAAAGCCGTGACAAAAAAGAAGGTCGAGAGCCTGATAAGACAGATAGATGACCTCGAGCACGCAGAGGATGTGGGAAAGATCATGCGTCAGCTCGGGTGAATTGGAGCTCTTTATGAGGTCAAGAAAAGTTGGACAGGAGAAGATGAATGGGAAATAAGGGCTGGACAATCTTTCCGCTTCTTTTGGCGACCGCCGAGGTCGACAGGTCTCAAGGGCTTTTGAACAGGGATGTGGGCGTCAAGATGAAGGGTGGTATCCTGGCGTTTCTTCTCAAAAAAGGTCGCAAGAATATTCTTGTCGACACAGGGGCATCAGGCTTGACCCCCACGAGAGAGTTCTCGCGGTATTTCGATCAGACGCCCGACCAGACGCTATCAGCCGAACTCGCCCGTCTAAATACCTCGTTTGAAGAGATTACGACCGTTGTGAATACCCATCTTCACATAGATCACTGTTCGGGAAATGTATTCTTTAAAAAGGCCCGGTTCCTGGTTCAGACCAGAGAATTAGACTATTGGAGAAGTCCTTTGCGCGTGCATAGAGAGGCTTATCGTGTGGAGCTTTCGGAGAGGAGTTTCGATGCGCTCAATGGAGACGCAGACATTGATGAGGGCGTGAAAGTCATCTCCACGCCCGGTCACTCACCGGGGAGCCAATCGGTGCTCGTTGAAACATCCGAGGGTCTCTACATTCTGCCCGGCGATACGATACCGCATTTCGAGAACATGGCCGTGCCGGATGGCGAGCCGTTCTGGCCAACCGGGATTTACGTGAGTCTGGATGAATTATATGAGAGTTTCAAGAGGCTATCGGCGATGAAAGGTGTGATCCTGCCGGCCCATGATCTGGAGGTCATGAAAAAGCATGCTTATCCGTGAAAGGCGCCTCCGGTGATATTCGAGGTGGTAGAAGACCGGATGCCCCTTCGAAAAAAAGACATAAGAGTACTGAAATGAGAGATGATCTGAGATGGTGAAAGCGCAATAGATAGGGTGAGGGAGGCGATGATGAGGGCGTATGATCGGGCAAGTTCTATCTTCTGGTTCTTTTTCTCCATGATTGTTTTTGTTCAATCGTTCAGGATGGGTGTGGGCACGCTCAGCAATCCCGGGATGGGCTTTATGGCATGTTGTGCCTCTGGAGTAATGGCCTTTCTATCCCTCATCCTTCTTAAGCAATCGTTTGCCAAAAGAAAAGAGCAGGAAGAAATCGCACGTCCCTTTGCCGGTCTTCTGCTGGGAAGGGTGGTCGGCGTTGTGGTGGCTGTGATTCTCTATATCATCTTTCTTGCATCTCTCGGTTATCTCATCGGAACGTTTCTTCTCATGGCGGCCCTTCTTGTGATAGTCGGAAGATACCGCTGGTGGCTGCTTATCCTCTTTCCGGCCTTGAGCAGCCTTGTCAGCTACTATGTCTTTGCCAAGCTCTTTCAGTGCCCGTTCCCGGCGGGCATGTTCAGCTTCTAGGAGGTGACTTGTGGGTTTCTTCCATAATTTCCTCATGGGCTTTGGTGTGGCCTGTACACCCGCAAACCTTTTCTTCTGCTTTGTGGGCGTGGTGGCCGGAACGCTCGTAGGGGTGCTCCCCGGTATCGGTCCCACCGCGGCCATCGCCCTTCTCCTCCCGGTGACTTTTGCGGTAACACCGACCTCGAGCATCATTATGCTCGCGGGCATTCTTTACGGCGCAATGTACGGGGGATCAACCACATCGATTCTCGTCAACATACCGGGAGAATCTGCGAGTATCGTTACCTGCATCGACGGATATCAGATGGCCCGCAAAGGACGGGCAGGACCGGCGCTTGCCATTGCAGCATGGGGCTCCTTCATCGCCGGGACGTTAAGCGTTGTCTTTCTTATGCTAATTGCCGAGCCTCTCGCCAAGATCGCCCTGCGTTTTTCGTTTCCCGAATACTTTTCCCTGATGGTGGCAGGTTTGATGACTGTGACCTACATGGCCCGATTTTCCATCGTGAAGGCTCTCATGATGGCCACCTTAGGCATCCTGATCGGCAATGTGGGGCTCGATATGATATCGGGTCTCCCCAGATTCACTTTCGGCATCAACGAGTTGTCAGACGGGGTAGGGGTAATTCCGCTCATTATGGGGGTTTTCGGCCTTTGTGAGGTGCTTGAGAATCTCGAAAAGGAGCTCTCAACGCGTGTTACCTACAAAACCAAATTGAGAAACCTCTGGCCGACCGTCAAGGATTGGGCCGATTCCAAATGGGCGATTATCAGGGGTACCTTGATCGGGTTTCTCATCGGTATTCTTCCCGGCGGGAGCGGAACCATAACAACGTTTCTCTCCTATACCATGGAAAAGAAGCTCTCCAAGCATCCGGAAGAATTCGGCCGTGGCGCCATCGAAGGCGTGGCGGGGCCTGAATCGGCCAATAACGCGAGCTGCGGCGGTGGGCTCGTGCCGCTTATGTCTCTCGGCATCCCGCCCAACGCGACAATGGCGCTCCTCTTCGCCGCGCTTGTGATTCACGGTATTTCACCGGGACCGACCTTCATCGCCGAACACCCCGATATCTTCTGGGGGCTCATCGCGAGCATGTATGTGGGGAACGTGATGCTGCTCGTATTGAACCTGCCCATGATCGGGATTTGGGTGCAGGTATTGAAGATCCCTTATCACCTGCTCTTTCCCCTGATCGTGCTCTTCTGTGTGATTGGAACCTTCAGCGTTGCCGGCTCTATTTTTGATCTCAAGCTCATGCTCATCTTCGGGGTACTGGGTTACCTCATGAGAAAGTTCAGGTATGAGGGCGCACCGCTTATTCTCGCCTACGTGTTAGGGCCGCTCATGGAGCAGGCCCTGCGTCAGTCACTGCTTTTGTCCGGAGGAAGCTTCACTATTTTCTTTACCCGTCCGATCTCAGCGGTTACCCTGGGAATCGCCCTGTTTTTGCTTCTCTCCACGATCTTCCCGAAGATCAGGAAGCGGCGGGACACCCTGGCCGAGCTCGAGGAGGAAGAATGATCGCCGAAACTCTCCGTGCGAATGAATACGAAAAGGGTGCACATCTCTTACGGCTATGATAAGGATGAAAGGCGTCCATGAATCGATACGATCCCCTGCCGGTGTTTAGTGTTGAACCCCAGGGGAGAAAACAAGGAGGGAAGAGTATGGACCTGTCAGCAACCAGAGCAAGAATATTTATAGCAGCATTTGGCATCGTCATGATTATGATTGCAGCACCTATGGGACTCATGGCGCAGGAGTATCCGACAAAACCGATAAACCTCACCGTCTGCATAGCGGTGGGAGGAACCGTGGATCTGTCTACCAGGATCCTCGCCACCAAAGCAGAGAAGTTCCTGGGACAGCCGATCATGGTGACCAACAACGGCGGTGGAGCCGGAGCGGTGGCCATGGATTTGCTGACAAAGGCAAAACCCGACGGATACCAGATCGCGAGCTGTCCGCAGACGCCTCTTGTGGAGATACCTCACGTGAGAAAGCTCTCGTACAAATTAGATGACGTGGTGCCTGTGATGCAGTTTGCAGAACCATACGGCGGGCTTGTCGTTCAGACTGAGTCCCCATTTAAGAGCTTCAAGGACCTGGTGGAATATGGTCGAAAGAACCCGGGAAAGGTTACCTACAGCACATCGGGGACATTAACCCCCTGGCATCTTGCAATGATGTATGTGGGTAAACAGGAAAACATCCAGTGGACCGCTATCCCTGTTCCAGGAGGAGACCCGAACATGCCGCTTCTTGGCGGACATGTAACTGCGTTCACCGCGGCCAGTTCGTGGAAGCGATATACGGACCAGGGAAAGTTCAGACTGCTCGTGGTCTACAGCGATAAGAGAATGAATGCATTCCCGAATGTGCCTACGTTAAAAGAGCTGGGCTACGATTTTGTCGTAGAGACGAACTACGCCATATATGCCCCGGCCGCAACGCCCGCCCCCATCCTCAAGAAACTGGATGATGCATTCCGCAAAGCTATGGATGATCCTGAATTCATCGATTATATGAAGAAGGCGGAGCTTCCCATCGTGTATAAGAACTCGGCAGATACGAAGAAAGCCCTTGACCAGATGAACAAGAGATTTGAAAAGGTGGTCGTTACGCTTAAGATACCCAAGGAACAATAGAGAACGAGACTAAGGGCAAGAATGGCGTGCGGGTAATCCTCGCTCATTCTTGCCCGTTTTCAAAATGGAGCGCAGGGCGAAAAAGAAGAAAATCGGGCGCGCGTCGTCAAAGGAGGTTTGAAATGGCCAATCAAGTAGGGAAACGGTATATCTGTGGGAAGTGCGGCGCGGAGGTGATCATCACCCGAGGGGGAGATGGCACCATCACCTGTTGCGGCGAGCCCATGGGGATAAAGAAGTAGGGATTGGGAGGACAGGATGACTCAGCTTGGTAAACGATATAAATGCGAAGTGTGTGGAACGGAAGCCCTGTGCACGAAACCGGCAGACGGCACGCTCACCTGCTGCAATCAGGAGATGAAGATCCAGGAGCCCAAACCTATCCCTTCATCGGACTGAGGTATAGGATTTGTTCTATGAGAGATGGTGCTTGAACGTGGGTGTCCGGCCAACGGCTTGGTACCGGGAAAGCGCCTCCCGGCGCATATCCATCTTTCCACTCCAGGCCGTAGGCCACCTCACACCGGAATTTTCAGTGGGCGCCGGAAATTTCGGTAGTAGTCGCGGAGTATGCAATTGACTCGCGCTTCGCAGAGGACAATCGAATCATGCGATAACTTCGACAGGGGTTGGCGTCTTGGCCCGTACGAAGGGGGCCGGCCTGTCCATGATGGCCCTGTCTTCACCAAACAGAGCGGGTATTCCGAAAACCTGGCTGCGACCATATCGGTATCTTTTCTCGGATAGTCTAAATATCTGCGAAGATTACCAACTATCCCTAATCGCCTCCAAAAAAAGAATATTCTTGACAACCTTTTTTCAAATCTGATAGAAAAATCCATTCCATCATCTTAGTCATTTCATAAAGCGAATCTTTTCAGCTTTCTCATGCGAGGAGAGTCATGAGACGAAGTTCCGGAGGAGAAAAGACTTCGACGCACAATGGAGGATTTCTCTCTACACGCTCTCTTTGCGCTAACCTGATACTGGTACTTATGGTTACCTTTTTGTATGTTGGTGTGAATTGCAATCTAATCGCCGGTCAGCCGCGCATAAGTGAGCAATGCAATGGCTGGATAGACACATTCTTCGGACTGCCTTTAAAAGAACAGATCGACAGATTTGATCGTTACAGTATTGAAGACCAGTACAGTATATACATTTGTGGAAATCAAGTTGTGCATCCTCCGACCATATATCTAGACGAACCGTTTGCAAAAGAAGGAATAATCGCGGTTGATTTCTTGAGGACAGAGCTATCACGGACTCAAGATGATTTGACGATTCGTGACATAATCTGTGTTTTCAGAGAAATGAGCCGACAGAAGACCTATGATGTGCGGAAAGACAAGGACCTCGTAAGATCCATGACTGAAAGTGTCGCGAAAATGAAGAATGAAGATTGGAAACGGGTAACCAGAGAAATGCTGGAGGAGATCACCGAGGGTAGAAAAAAGAGAACCCGCTGATGAAGCGGCAACAACAGTAAGCTGATGAGATAAAATACGGGGCTCAACGGAGAAGAAATGAGCGTGATAAGAACGTACGTCATCGCCCTCTCGCTTTTGTAGCGTGGCGGGCTAATAACGGTTCGTACCGCCGAACGCGTATTGAACGGGTGTATGATGGATACCAATAACGTGCAATTATCACCTCTCGATCAACCTGGACTGATACACTATGCGTCAGTCGAAATCAACGGCGCGTTGATAACGATAGAAGACTATGCAATAGATCACCGTCAGTACCCTATACGCAAATACCTTGCTAAGTATGTCAGACTGGTGCCAAAGGAGGACTTGGCGAGCGAAATCGTCATAAGATTGTTTGATAGAATACCACATTACGTGCAGAATAAGAAAGTAGCGGCTGCATGCTACCCCCCCGAGCAAATGAACAACGGCAATCTTAGGACGCTGATTGAGATCTACTTGTACGAGTGTCTGGGGGATATGCCAAAGATAGCAGCGGAGCATAGGATCGTGGGGGTTTTGCGGAATAAGATTTTCTTCTTTCTTTTCGGAAAAGTCTTCCTTGCGGCATCTCTGTTTCACGAAGTCGGTCACCTGAGGCAGTCTCACCTATGGCTGGAGGGGCCAGAGTCAAACGACAAGGATGAAGCGGATGCGGTTAAGTATGAAAATATTTTGTTGGAAATGGCATTTCCGTTCTCCCAGCACCATTACTCTTTAGTGAACGCAATATATAAGTGGCTGTATCGGGTGCGGATTAGAAAGTTCAATATAGAGAGGACGGACAGACCTTAAAGGGCATCGAATTTTCTCTAACGATTACTGTTGTGCGAGACCTTGGCGACTCATCATGAAGGTGCCTTGACGCCGAGTACGGCATCGCTCATCAGTGCTGCATCGCGATGATTGCACTGCACAGAACATCGTAAACGACTCTTAATGAGCGGGAGGTCATGGTTATGCCAGCTGATACTAAAACCCACGGGGGTTGTGTGCCTGGACAAACGCGTGTTCGGGTAAGCGCCTCTGCGCGTCCTGCTGCACCTTGCGCCTTCAGACGTACGTTCAGTACAGTCTTCGGCCAGCAAGACACATCAGTCCATCGCACATCCATCTTACCGCTTCCACGCGTTCGTCCACTCACGCCGTTCTTCCCGTATACCTTACGGGAATCCCGGGGTAGTCAAGGAGCATTCAATGGGTTTGCGCTTAAGCGCTTTAACCTATGACCTTGGTGGAAAAGCCGCCTTACCCTACATGGGCTCGGCGGCCCATACCTTCCCCGACCGGGAGGACGATACGGGCTTCTATCGATTGACATAGCACCATGCGTAAAGATCTGAAAAGGAGGACAAGCATGAAGCGGTTGCAGATGGGCGCCAAGCTAATCTTCTGGACTGCTGTCTTCTTTGTTTTGTTTTTTCCAAACTGCTGTTACTGTACCGCCAAATCAGACAGCGAGCTTTCAACGCTGAGGGCATTTTTCACTGCAACCTCTCATACCAGAGAGGAAATAGAATCCGCTCAGCCCCAAATGATAAGGATTGCCCTGGACCTTGGCAGCAGTGCCATACCGATCCTGACAAAGGCGATCACCCACTCAGAAAAAGCAGTTTCGGAAATAGCCATATCGTGCCTAATATACATAGGGGGCGCGGAGGTAAAGCGACTATTCCAGGATATGTATACAAGAACAAATGATCTTTCTTTTAAAGCAGCTTTTTGTCTGACAATGGCTAGCTCGGGACCTTCTCAGGACATTCCATTTCTTATTGATGCTCTTGAGGGGGAACGTTTCGGTGCGGAATCGATTATACCCGTGACCGCAGCTTATTCCCTTGCGGTGTTAAGACCGGAACAAGCCAGGGCTGCCCTTGAGAAGAGAGCAGAGAAATATCAGGGCGCCATCCCGGAGGAGGTCAAATTCGCCCTGGCTCGCATCAAGCGCACGCCATGGAAGACACCGCAGGCAAAAACCGCCCTCGGAATAGACTCGGTTATCTTTTCCGTCATGAGGTTTGGAATTCCTTATCTTGAGGCCAGTGATCGTTATGTTGACAGAAAAGCCCATCGTATCTGGAAGCGTACAGGAAACGAATGGTTCTACAAAACGGATAAGAATAATATGCCAGGTTTGCCGTCATTGATGTTTGACGTGTTTGTTACGAGCCATGGGAATCGGTCAATTTGCTCGGTAAGTATAGGCTGTGGCAATGTATGTGGCTATGGTTACGACTTCATTCTTAGAAAAGAGAACAACGAGTGGCAGGTCGTAGGATTGATTCCCACTTACGTATCTTAGGTTAAGTCTGTAAGTTGTTAGGCCAAAGTCGTGGTGGGATACACGAAAAATCAATACGACATCAACCAGGCAAAGACAAGACAGTCGGGGCAAAGCTAGTCGTGATTGATTTGCACGTCTTTGGGATACGGATGTGCCTTGCCTTTTTCCAAAAGGTCTTTCAGGCTCAACATAAAGACTGCCCATTTTGTCGAGCAGTGAGGGAGCAATCCACTGTCGCTACGCCAGCCTGAATGAACGAAGTGCACATAGACCTGCTTTTCATCAGGGTTCAAATGAAAGGCTACTTCAGTTCCTATCCACTCCTCTACAGTTTCTTTCTTGTCCGCCTTCCAACGGACAAGCCTGCCGGGCATAAGTTCCACGACTTCAAACTTCTGCAAGAAATCTCCAAAGCGGAATTCGAGCACGTCCCCGACCTTTGAACCACTCCCGCGTGTATCTCTCGTCCACCACCCCGCGAGCTTCTTCGTGTCTGTCAATGCCTGGTAAACGGCTTTGAGTGACGCCTTGATCCCGACTTCGTGATGGATGGCGTATGTCTTCATTCTTTACCTCCGTCGCAATGTTGAACTTACGATTCTATCCTAAGGCGGGACTGCCAGGGCGTCAAGGTCGGCCAATAGAACCTATTGTTTGTGAGCAAAATGGTGAAAATCGAAAACACTTCATGACCAGATACGGTTTCTTTTGAGGAGGGGGAGGCGCAGTCGGCTGCGGCTACCGGCGGAGGTCAGCTTACGTCACAGCCGACTGCGCCTCCCTGTGTGGTACGAATCTCCGAGAGGTTCGGAGACGGTAGTGTCTTTTCATGCCTGATAAGAATTTGTGCTCGCACACACAAACGTCTCTTATCTAATGGTCGGCATTATTAAGGAAAACTTAAGCACCGCGGCGCAATCTTATCATTTTTGCGGCGCTCGAGGTGGGGAATTTCCCATTGTATTCAATAATTCTGTAGTGGTGGAACGGGCGCTCAGCGTGATACAATGAGGGGAGACAAAAGAAGAGAGTCTCGGTAAACGAACTACATATGTTGCCCGTTTTTATGAGGGCAACGAGGCAAGGAAAGGGGGCCTACATGGATAACGTATCAGTAGCATCAACGGCGGAGGAAAAGCGAGCACACAGGCTTGAGGAGTGGCTTAACCCACAGGTTGAATTTGTGAGCCCGAAGGCGGCAACGTCCTATAAGGAGCGCGCGCAACGGATGATCGATGCGTTGAGCGTGAAGGAACCCGACAGGGTGCCCGTGTTCACCGGCGTCATCGGGTCCATGCCTGCGTACGAATATGGCCTTGATTACCGGACGGTGAGCTATGATTACGACAAGTTGACCCGCACCTGGGACCGTTTCAATGAGGACCACGCTGTCGATCTTGACAGTTTTTTCCTACCGGCAACCATTCTTCCGAGCAAGGTCCTTGATCTCATCGGCTACAGACTCTACAACTGGCCCGGGCATGGGCTTCCCAACAACGCACGGGGTTTCCAGTACGTGGAGGGAGAGTACATGAAGGCCACGGAATATGATGCCTTTTTGAGAGATCCTTCTGATTTCTGGCTCAGGGGCTACTTGCCTCGCATATCGACCATGTTTGAGGCCTTCAGGATGCTCAAGCCGCTCACCCACATTGTAGAACTTCCCATGACTGATTTTGCATCGCTTGCCTTGCCGGATGTCCAGGCGTCGTTACAGGCATTGATCGATGCAGGCAAGGAATACGCAAAATACGCGCAGATGACCAGGCCACTCGTTTTCAAAGCCATGGGTTCGGGATACCCTTTAGTTTCCAGCACCTATTGCAAGGCCCCCTTCGATACGCTGGGGGATACGCTCCGAGGTACCAAGGGAATTATGATGGATATGTATCGCCATCCGGATAAAGTGCTCGCCGCAGTAGACCGGATTGCCGATCTTACCATAGAGACCACGATCCGGAGCGCGGAAAAGACAAAGAGCATCATCATCGTTTTTCCTCTGCACAAGGGCGCCGATGGTTGGATGAGTCAAAAGCAGTTTGAGACCTTCTACTGGCCAACGCTCAAGAAAGTCATTGATGCCTTAAACAACGAAGGCTTCATCGTTCAGCTTTTTGCCGAGGGAAAGTTCGATAGCCGCCTCGATTCTGTAAACGAATTTCGGAAGGGATTTGTCACCTGGAGGTTCGATCAGACAGATATGGCGCACGCAAAGGCCGTACTGGGCGGTAACTGCTGTATCTGGGGAAATTTATCCACATCTTTACTCGTGACAGGCACGCCCGAGCAGGTGAAAAAGCGTTGTCATGAGCTCATCGAAATATGTGCACCCGGCGGAGGATATATCCTGTGCTCCGGCGCATCTGCTGATGAGATAAAGCTCGAAAACCTGAAGGCCATGATAGAGGCTGCCAGGGAATACGGCGTTTACCGAAAATAAGGCAGGGGCGAGAGAGCGTTCATAGATAGGACCGGCCCCGGCTCGTTTTTGGCGCTTACTGTTTTACCCACATTCCGAATGTGTGATTCGCATGACCCCGTTTCCTAAAAAAACGACCCCCATGACCGTTTATATGTCACGGGGGTCGCAATGTTCAAATAGGTTATCTTATTCAAACGGAGAGGGGACTGCTCTCTTCTTTTCCTCGGCCTTCCAGTAAGCGGTGCGTTCTTTGATGTAGCTAATCCATCCGTCGATCTCCGCTTCTTTGAATCCCTTGGAAACCATCTCTTTCTTGTATGCCGCAAAGACCGGTTGAACGGCTTTTATCCACCGAGCGGCCTCAGCATTCGAAAGCGTGATTATTTGCCCGCCCACGGCTTTGAAGGCGGTCCTCCCCTCGATATCCATCTCGTTCCATAAAGATGCCTGTTTTTCCTTGGCCTCCAAGGCAACCTGAGTGAAGACCTTCTTAACGTCATCGGGCAGGGCATCCCATTTCTTCTTGTTCATCACGAAATAGAACGTATAGCCCGTACCAAGCTGCCAGTCTGCCGTCACATACTTGACAACGTCTGCAAATTTCCAGTACTTGAGCGTGGACAGGTCCACTGTGACTCCTTCTATGACATTGCGCCTCAAGGAATCATAGACATCGCCCATTTCGAGGGGGATCGGCACGGCCCCCATTGCCTTCACCACGTCACTCATACGTCCCGTGGCCCTTATCTTTAATCCTTTCAGATCCTGCAGGGTTTTTACGGGTTTGGTCACTGTCTGAAGAATGAGCGGTCCCGAGGTGTTTATGTAGAGGACCTGCACTTCACTCCATTCCTTGGGGGTGTATTTATTGTAGAAATCCGTGGTCACCTGCGTTGCTACCCAACCACTCGGAAAGCCGAGAGGCTGCTCGAAGGCTTCCATTACCGGAAAGCGCCCCCTGGTATAAGAAATGTGAGAGACGCCCATGTCCGCTATGCCCGTTACAATGCCGTCATACATCTTCACCGGATTGAGAAGCGTTCCTCCCGGGTAATACGTAATCTCCACCTGGCCATTTGTGCGCTTCTTGACTTCGTCGCAGAACCAGCCGGTCAAAAGCGACATGGGGTGAGTAGCGGGAAGATAGTTCGCGGCCTTCAGCTTGATCGCTTCGGCGGCGCCCGCGCTTGAGAAGACCCCCATAATCATGAATGTAGCCGCCAGTAATAAAATTACACACTTCTTCATGTTGCCCCTCCTTTTCATAACAAGACTTTAACGAGCCAAACCCTTACGTCTTAACCGATAAGAACTGCGTTGTTCTTTTATCACCCCTTTTCCCTGCCGGCCTTGAGCAAGCATGTACAACGTACTCACCACCCGAGCGGCTGACACGATCTAACCTCACAGCGTTTATTCTTCGTCTCCTGGCTTTTCACACCCACTGTGTCGCTATCTATAAAAGATCGAAGGTAACCAAAGGGCCAATTGTGGGAAGATGAGCAACAGGCCCCACATGACAACGAGAGAGATCAAAAATGGGGTAACACCTTTGTATATCGTGCCTATCGGCACCTTGGTTATGTTGTTGACCACGAATACGCAGATGGCCACCGGAGGGATCACAACCCCGATCATCAGCACGACCCCCAAAAGTATACCGAACCAGATGGGGTCAAAGCCGAGCTTGAGGACTGCCGGGTAAAAAATAGGGGTAGCGAGGATCATGAAGGTCAGATCATCGATAAACGAGCCCCCCAACAGATAGATTATGAAAATGAGAAACAGAATGAGATGGCGGTGAATTGGCAGGGCCACGACTATATCGGCGATATGTTGCGGAATGTTCGTAATGGTAATAAAGTGACCCAGAATCACCGAGCCCGCAACCAGCATGAGGACCATTATGGCGGTGCGCAGAGCCTCTTTTACTGAGGTAATATATCTTCTCCAGGTCATATCCTTTTTCACGAGAGCGAGGAGCAGGACTGCAAAGGTACCGACTGCGCCGGCCTCGGTAGGAGTGAAAAAGCCTCGCATAATCCCGCCCACGACCACAAGAAAAACAAGGACGACCCAAAGTACTTCCGGGAGAGAACGTATCCTCTCGCCCCAGGTAGACCGTGCTGATCTGGGCGCGACAGCAGGATTAATCCTTGCCCAGGCATATATGATGCCAAGGAAGAAGAGCGCAGTCATGAGTCCGGGGATGATGCCTGCGATAAAGAGCCGGCCGATAGACTGTTCCGTTATGATGCCGAATATAATGAGGGTGACGCTCGGGGGTATGATGACACCCAATGTTCCCACCGTGGCAACAATGCCTGTAGAAAGCTTTCTGTCGTAACCGTACCGGTCCATCTCGGGAATGGCGACACCGGCAAAGGTAGCCGAGGTAGCTGCCGAGGAGCCGCAAATAGCCTTGAATCCCGTGGCTCCCATGACCGTGGCCATGGCCAGGCCGCCGGGGATATGACCGACAAATTTATTCGCAGAGCCGTAAAGCCTTACCGCGATACCGGCATTAAACCCGATTTGACCCATGAGGATAAAAAGCGGGAAAACCGTGTACCCGTAATTTGTGATGACTTCATACATGTCCCTTGCGAGGAGATTGAAGGCGCTCTCAAAGCCGTTGAGATAGCCGAACCCCACAAAGCCGACCAACGCCATGGCAAAACCAAGCTCTATGCCGGTGGCAAAAAGTAAAAGCAGCACTACGAGGCCTACAATACCTATCATCATCTCACTCATGGGCGCCCCTCCAGATAGTCACGACCTCTGAGACAAAAACGAAGCACTCGAGGAGACAACAGACCGAAACGGCGTAAGGAAGGGGATAGAACGGTATCATGATGGTAGGTGAAACCTCGCCTGAGGCGTGGAACCTTGCCCCTATCTTGATCATGTTATAGCCGATGAAGGCGAAGAGCAGAATACAGAGGATGCGGGTAAACGTGTTCAAGAGGTTTTTGTTTCTTAGGGAGAGTTTCTCAGTAAGAAACTCCATGGAAACATGCCCCTTATCCAGTGAAACCTGCGGAATGCCGAAGCTCACGACTATGCCCATGAGAAGGGATACGATCTCGAACGTTCCCACAAAAGGTAAGCTCGCGGCCCTGAGAAGCACATCGATGACCGTCAAAGACATCATTACGGTGAGGGCCACGCCGGCCACAAAATTCATGGCATTGCAGAAAAATCTCAATAAGCCGAAGGGGTTCTTCATCGATCCTCCACGTCGAATAGTAAAATGGTGTTGAAACAGGGGAAAGGCAGACTTTGGTCTTGAATGTTGTGGCGATTTACGGAACGTATCAATGGAAATGAGGCGCTTGCGAAAAACATTGAGTGAATATCCTCCTCACTCTTCAACGACCGTTTATTGATCTATGTTTCTCGAGGAGCAGCCACCCGATGAATCTAACGTCCTTTTTATACTATACCCTTGACCAAAAGATAACAAGCCTTTTTTCGGTAGTGGGTCCTCAGCTTGAATCAGCTCTTCGTAGCAAGAAACTTTACGTATTCTTGCCGTGGCCGCATGAGCGCAGTCATGGCAGAGAATACCCTTCAAAATACTTGCTGTTACCCGCTCGTTACATCCAACCCTTGGTGTTACCGATTATCACAAATTTATCACAATCGGATACAAACTCGCTCTACTTTTGCGGAAGAGAAACAACGGAAGTGTTTGATATGAAAGCAAATGCGAGAGAGGGGACTTGAACCCCTATGGTTTAACCCGCTGGATCCTAAGAGCAAAAACAGAGAAATAGGACCACTCTCTCAAATATGAGCAACCATTCATAAATCCTTTACCATCAATAGTTTTCCGGTTTTCCGAATGTCGGTATGTGTCGGTAATTACCAGAGCGTCCCTACCGCCCACGGGCACAATTTTGGGCACAAAAAAGCGTATGAAAGATTAGAAGGGGGTGGCGACTTCTACTCTTGACGTTGTTACCCCCCCAATTACGGAAGACAGAGCGGTTCTTTCACCTACCAATCTTGCATTGGGCAGCGTATGAAAAATAGCCAATTACCGAGAGAAAGCTTTGCCCATCAGTCTTGGCTAACACCTTGCTCACGGTCTTGGCAATCTCCTGCCCTGTGGAGGGGTTTCGGGAGTAATTCCTCGATCCTAGCCGCCCGAGCGCTGTCCGGTTTAACACCATCGCTATGGCCGGTACAGAGAATGAATGTAAGAGTAATTGACCTGCTCCCCATACTTCTTCTTCCACCGGTAAAAGGTCTGCTCTGTGATGCCTGTCTTGCGGATTACCTCCTTAACCGGTGTTCCAAGTTCAGCCTGCTTAAGGGTAAATGCGATCTGCTCCTCGGTGAACTTAGATGTCTTCATGGCAAAAGCCTCCTTGTCTATTTTGCCAGAAAAGTAACATTTTGTGGTGTACGGTTTATTGGGAGCAGGTCCAGCGTTTTCAATCAGCCATAAGCTTACTACAACAGCATAAAATGGGCCATCGGGTCGAAGAG
>DATKMQ010000162.1 GCA_035541755.1 Syntrophorhabdaceae bacterium | reverse complement strand
CAGCCATGCTTTTTTGCCTTCTTGTTTACTTTTTCCTGGAACCGGTCAAAAATCTTTGCAATTTTGTCTGCGCCCTTAATCTTCGTGGGAAGCAAATGAATTTTTCCTTTGCTCATCATGGCAGGTCCAAGCTCGGCGTCTCCCATGAGATGACCCGACTTGAGCTTGTAGCTCATGATGATACCCATCTCGAACATCCGGCCCCACTGCTTCATGGAAGAGAGGAACGAATCGTAGAAGAGCTTTACGTCCTTCTCGGATATCCTTCCCTCCCGCCTCGCGATGATCCGCAGCGTATCCATGATGTGGGCCACATCCACGTTACAGGGACATCGCGTGGTGCAGGTCTCGCAGGTAGCACAGAGCCAAATGGACTTGGAGTTGAGGATCGTCTCCTTTTGGCCGGCCTGCAACAGTCTCATTACCATGCTCACGGGATAATCGAAATACTGTGTGTAGGGACATCCCGCCGTGCAGTTGCCGCATTGGTAGCATAGAGACGGGTTCTGGCCGCTCTCTTCTTTCACCTGCTCGATGAATGCCCAGTCAGTCTTTTCCGTCAGATTTATCGTGTTCATAGTTTACCGTAGGCTCTTCTTGTGATGGCTCATTTCCCGCTTCGAGTACATGGCTACGTTCCCCGGCTGAGACAAGAAAAATAATTCATTATAGTGAACGGAATCTAGATCAGATGCTTTATCACAGACTATATATGAGCTGTTCAATATCATAAATAAGGCAATTTATTTTAAACAATTTGTGTTTCTGTGTCAACAGTTTTGATAGGTGCGGTTTTGAGATTCCGTGGGGCAGGCTTTTACCGCCGTTTTTCTCGTTTTAAGGTGGTTCTGAACAGTGCGGCCTCCTTTTCAAGCTGCGGAAACAAACGGGTTATGCTGACGAGCTCGCCCTCTCTTCCGGCCTCTTCCATCTCGAGAGCAAGCGCCCGTATACCCGGCGCGGCCACGTTTGCCGCCGCTCCTTTTATGGTATGCGCATAGTGTTCCGCGCCTGGTTTATCTCGATGAGAAAGTGCTTTCCGCAGGGCATCCATATACTGTGGCAGGTCCTCCAGAAACCGTAACAGGAGCTCTCTCATCAATTCTTTGTCTTCCATGACCCTTCCCAGAAGTTCCTTTTCATTAAAAATGGTCTCGAGCGCCCGCGATTTTGCTTCCAAAGCCCTTCTTCCGCCACCGCTCTGGGGTTTCTCTTTCCCGGATGTATTCTTTTTCTCGAGGCGTCGGGTATGGTTATCTTTCAATTTTCTACACTCCCACCGGATTGCCCGGATGTCTGTGGTCCCGGCATGAAAGTTTCCCGGCTTTCCTTTTGACGTAAGCCCCGCAAGACGACCATCCATGCCCGTGGACAGTTTAGATTTTTCATTTAACGCTCGCCCGCTTATACGGTAACAGTATTGCCACAGGCAATGCAACCCTAAAATCACTTAAGGATCATATCTCAATACACGGGTAGTCAGGCGCCCTCACCATGTGAATGTTAGTCGCACGTCCGGTTCAGCGCAGAAGAATAGGGAAATTTCTCCCCTTGACGCTATGGTCGGGATTGTATTCAGTTGCTTACTTACGACATCTCTTCGAAATTCCGGGGCCTTAACGGCCCACGCCTCTACTCGAAGGAAAAATCGACGTAGAGCGTTTCGTCCCCATTATCCGTGGGAAAACGGAAGGGCAAGGATATGATGGGAAGGGCGCTGATGAAATGCAGCTGCATGGAGCCCACAATAACCGTGGGGATCGAGGCCTTTAGGTTGACGCCGGAGGCCTCAAACTCTTTTCTTGCCTGCCCTGATATGATATTCGTGAGTTCACCGATGGCGTCGACGACCTCGGGGCCGAGGTCCGTTCGCTCGTCGCCCATCAAGGTCTTATAAGCGAAAAGGGCGCCCTTATGCTTGAAGCTAATGCATATGGTGCCCTTTTTGTCGCGACCAAGCCCATGACCCCGGTGACATCCCCGGACGTGGTCTTGTCGGTCTTTAAGCGAGGCTTATCCAGGTTTGTCTCAAGGTTGAGCATGGTTTTGAACACTGTTTGCGTCGCGAGAACAAACGGGTTGATATACTTTACATCCATCTTGTCGTCCCACGCACGATATTATCCCCCGGCCCGATCATTTTGAGGCCCGTTCCTTGGCCTTCTCAATGGCGTTTTGCAGTTTGTCGGGGGTAAAGGGCTTGACAATATAGTTGTCCACGCCCGATTTGATGGCCTCCATGATACAATCTTTCTGTGCCTCGGCGGTGACCATGATGAAAGGGATGTGCTTTATCGCGTCATTGTCTTTGCAAGCCTTCAAAAAGTCGATACCGGTCATCTCCGGCATGATCCAGTCGCTGATGATGATATCGGTCTGCTCTTTTTTGAGAAGTTCCAGGGCGCTCGCACCATTCTCCGCCTCGATTACGTCGGTAATGTTGATCTTCTGCAAGACCGTCTTGATAATCTTTCTCATTGTTGCAAAATCGTCGACAACAAGGGCTTTCATTAGGCACTCCCTTTCAAATGATTTCCCGGTCCCACCCTAACCCCTTATCTCTGTTATCGACTGCCCAATGGAAAAACTTTAACGAATATTTCATGGTCGAAACTTGCAAAGCCAGGACAGCAGTGGACAAGAAACGAAAGATTGAAATGTGTGTATGTTTTGTGCCTGGATGCATGCTCGTTCGGCAAAGCGTCTATGCGTGTCCTGCCCCGTCTCGCGCCTTCAGACGTTTACCACCCACGTGGCAGTCTGGTCGCTCTTCAATCCGGTATCAACGCGTGGGTACCCGGCAAACCTACTTTCAGGATACAAGCCCGGTCTTCGGCCAGCGCGCCATGACAAGTCCATCGCATATTCATCTCTCCACTCCAAGCCCGCATCCACTCCACCCGCGACCCTCGGCTCTGTTGCCGAGTTCGCGGACATTGCATCTGAATTTACAATTAGTTTCAGGCCTGCGCCCGACGCTCTTCATGTCAGACCACCTCGCGATGGTCGAGACTGGAATGGTGCATATTTCTATTGCGTCCAACCAAAGCGGACATCTATACGGTTAAGCTAGACTTTTTGGGCCGAAGAGATTTTCGATGCATGACGCGAAAAGCAAGAGCCGGGATTCGCAGGCCACTATTCAGAGAGATAGAAATGATTTAGCCGGGTACCCACAAGCGGCCGGCGATATTCAACGGCGCGATTTCTATGTGGGTGGCAAACGTCGAAGAATCACGGCCCGTAGATTGACAAAGTCAGGCACGAAAAGATCGAGGCCCCTTATGAGGAGCGCGATGAATTAATGATTGAGGAGCGCCTCAATCATTAATT
>DATKMQ010000161.1 GCA_035541755.1 Syntrophorhabdaceae bacterium | reverse complement strand
AAAGCACCCAAAAGTCGGACTGGGGAATCAAGACCGGGAACGGGTTTTGAAAGTGCAGGGTTCTATCCCCTGCCCTTCATCTGAACAGTATCGTCCCGGCAATCCATTACCCACAAGAAGCTTGACTTTTCGCGTGAATATGCGACAATAGTCTCAGCAGATTGGTCGAACTCGAAACACGGGAATGGTGAAAGCCATTCCCGTTTCCTTTTTACCCCCCTGCATTCTATAACTCTTCGCGTCTCCGTTGGATAACTGGATAATCCACCAATCCGCTCGATTGGTTCATTCGAGTTCGATCCTCGAGGGGGCGCTCCTTATTCTTTCAGCCAAAATCACAGGAAGGAGGTGAGAGACTCATGAACAGGGCAGTCCTTCAATCATTCCGCGACATGGCAGCCGACCTCGCTAACAGAGGCTTCCAGAAGATATCCATCGAACTCAAAAGCGGCACGGTTATCGAGGCCAAGTACGATCCCATGTTCAACACGGTCGTGCTTGCATCTGCAACGTTTCCCGCGAGCGAGCTTGGCTTCTGGATGGGACTCTGTTGGGGTTCGGTTCCGGTCAAGATCGTCAAGAGATTGTAAGGCCGCCCTGTGCTCAACACAGGCCGGAGAAGACCTGTCGTGCTGGACAGAGCACGAACACAGGGCGTAAGAACAGTATAGCACCAAAAATCTATTCGCAAAAGGAGAAACCATGAAAACCGTCGTCAAATTTGAAGGACAGAAAAACACCATCCAGGGTGAGTGCAAGCCAAGGGAGGCCATGGAGATTTTGGGCCTCAATCCGAGAGAGTGGAAGGTGACGGCAAGGCAAGTGACCGATAAAGCGCTCGTCTATTCTATCGAGCGCGTCCGCTCCGTGGCCCTGGTGTCCGTTGCCGCACCACCGCAAGCCGACCCGCAGGTCACCATCACCGAGCCGTCAACTGATACGCTCGTTCAGGCCCCGCCACCTCCAACAATTCCGGAGAGTGAGATCACGGTCGACCGTAACGAACTGGAAGCCGTGCTCAAAGTAGTCGCGGATGTGACCGGCAAGCGCGGCCTCATGCCCGTGCTCGCCATGGTCAAGATCGATGTGGTCGATAAGGACACGATCACAATGGAGGCCACCGATTTGGAAGTCTCCTATCAGGTCACGATCCCTGCAGAGCCGACGGTTCCCACGGCCTTTTTGGTCGACGCAGGCCTTTTCATCAAGGAAGTGCGCGCGCTCGATAAGACGATTCAGGACGTGAAGATCACGGTCAAGCCGTCCTCCATCGAGATCAACGATAGATGTGAGCTGTCCGCATCAGTAACCGATGAGTTCCCTCAGATCGAGCCGCTACCTCCCGAAGACGCCCTCACCTATCCGCTTCCCAATCTCGCATCCGCTCTTACGTGCGTTTTGCCTGCCGTATCCACCGACGAGACACGCTACATGCTCACCGGCGTGTTTTTTGACATCGCATCCGGACGCGTGGTGGCGACTGACGGGTTCAGGCTTCACAGGGCCCATCTTGACAAATACGCCTGTCCCGCTTTTACCATTCCCCGGCGTGCGGCTGTTATCTTCGCAAAATATGATGCGGTAGAGATTACATTTGCCGGCAAGCGCGTATCGGTACCGATTGCGGGCGGTACCTTCATCACCCGGGTGATCGAAGGCGATTTCCCGGACGCAGACAGCGTGTGGCCCGATGTGTCAACCTATGAGAAGGTACACTTCAAGGCCCGCGATTTCCTCGATCTTATCCCGGGCGTACTTCCCGTGTCGAACGGCTCCCAGATCAAAATGACGATCAACGGCAGGATCGACATCGAGGCCGAGAGCGAGAGCGGCAAATACAGCTGGCACGTGCCCGCTGATTCAACGCTCAATGGCGGCACCGCGGTTATCAACATCAACTCTAAGTTCCTGGTCGATGCGATCAAGGCGTATCAGGATTCCGAGGAGATCGACATTGCGTTCCCCAAGAGCTACGGAGCGCTTGTCGTCAACGAGCAGGCGCTTATCATGCCTATCCGTCAGTAATCAGCAAAGGGCGGCTCATAGGCCGCCCTATCCCCCTTTCCAAAGGAGTACAAGATGATCTATTCAATCGGTTATCAGAAGATGACAGTCGATACGCTCGAAGAAACACTGAAGGCTTATAGTATCACCCTCCTCATAGATGTGCGTTCGGTACCTTATTCGAGAAAGCCCGAATTCAACCGCAAGAGGTTAGAGAAGCGCTTCGGTCTCGAAGTCTACGTATGGAAGGGTGAGGTATTAGGAGGCAAGTATGGCCCCGCCCAGGAAAGTGGCATTGACTTCCTCTGCCAGCTCAACAAACAAGGCAAACAAATTCTCATGTGTCTTGAGAACGATCCCAGAGACTGCCACCGCTACCAGGATATCGGCATCCGGCTTCTTGACCACGGCATCGAAGTGATCCACCTTCACGACGGCGTGGAGGAAACAACATCCCAGATCATGAAAGGAGCACCCTATGACCGGCACAGCTAAACTACCCATAACCGACATATTCCCGAATCCCAATCAGCCACGCAAGGAGTTCGAGCAGACCGCACTTGAAGAACTCGCCGCCTCCATCAGGGAATACGGCGTGAGGCAACCGATCCTCGTCACGCCCCGCGAGGGACGCTATATGATCGTAGCAGGAGAGAGGCGGTATAGAGCCTCTCTCATCGCCGGGTTAACCCACATACCGGCAGTAGTTGACGAAATGGACGACGCTCTCGTAGAGGAACTCGCACTCCTTGAGAACATCCAGCGAGAGGACTTAAACGTGATCGAGATCGCCATGGCGTACAAAGGTCTCATGGATCGCGGATGGACGGCGGAACAGCTGGCTCAGAAGATGGGCTTGCGTCAGGTTTGGCGGATCGACGAAAAGATCCGCCTGCTTAACCTCACCGAGGACAATCAAAAGCTCGTGGCAGACGGTGTGTTGAGCAACGCCCAGGCTCAGGAGCTCGCGCGGTTGAATCCCGGGCATCAGGCCATAGCCCGCGCAAAGATTCTCTCAGGCGCGTGCCCGACCTACAACAAGCTCCGTGCCTTCGTAGACAGCCTTTTGCTCAAAGAGGATCAATTCAACCTGTTCGAGCTTGAGGCGGTCAGTGAAGAAGAACAGGCCGCCATCGACAGGACCGAGTCGCTCCTGGCGACCATTGAGAAACTCATCGTCGCCGTCTCATCGCCCGTTGGCGTGAAGAAGGCCGCTTATCACGAGGCGATCACGGCCTCTCGCATCGATCTCATCATCAACCACCTTATGAAGCTCCGTAAGGCCGCCCTCGCTGGCGAGGCCATAAAGCAGGCCGCCAGGGCCGCATAGGAGACGCCGTGCTGACAGCTATCGGGTTCGTGGCTGGCTTCTATGTGGGCATACTGTGCATGGCCTTGATGACCATGGGTGGAAGGAGGTGATTCTTGACTCCCTAACCGGAGCATGGGCCCCGCAGGTGAACCCACGCCTGCGGGGCTTTTTTATTGCCGCAGGAGTGTATCACGCGCCTGTCGGCTCCTTCCTGAAAGCAGCGGCCCGACAATCTAACGGTTTCACTGCTCTTTCAAGTGGTAATGATTGTTGACTGTTATGAACACTCCGTACATTTTTCTCTACGTCCAAGTTTTCAAATGGTAACTGCAGAAATTCTACGGTTTTTTATATTGCTTTTTTTTAGAAAGCAACGGTATCATAATTACGAATCTAAAATTGCCAGTAGGCCTTAATTCGCAGGGGAGTGAATTATCGTGGCCTTTTCACAAAGACATCACGAATCAATACCTACTATGAGCTGAACATGAAATGGTATCTGAAGGCTCTGAAAAAGTACGCGGTGTTAAACGGCAGGGCGAGCCGAAAAGAGTACTGGTACTTTCTCTTGTTCAGTGTCATTATCTGGCTTATCCTTGGGCTAATCGACGCTCTGACAGGCAATTTCGGCCTCCGCCTGGAAGCCGGTACGGGTATCTTGGAGGTCATTTGGGAAGTAGTCTTGATAATTCCAAGCTGGGCCGTATCAGTACGACGCCTTCATGACACCGACCACACAGGTTGGTGGCTGGCCATCGGTGGAGTCCCGATCATAGGTGTGATTGCGTTGAATCTTGTCTTTATGGTGAAAGACGGCACACCAGGCTGGAATCAGTATGGCCCAGATCCAAAGAAGGCAATAGCGTAGTCCCGTGACGGAGTGCCAATCTTGGCGATGAAATACTACCATTCTCTAGAGTATTTCGAATACGTCATGGAGAGACTAAAATTGCAAAATAGACCGTAAAGTCGCCACACGGTATTGACCTGCCCCCCATAAACGAGTCCAGTGTCTGTGTTAGACTCTGGACTTGGATCTCAGTCAGGGAGGCAGGAGAAATGAGGAAGAAAGAATTCACACCGGAACAGATCATTGCAAAATTACGGGAAGCAGAAGTCCTCTT